>NZ_MPOR01000089.1:0-2506 GCF_001896155.1 Pseudomonas sp. FSL W5-0203 | reverse complement strand
ATCACTGGCGGATTACGGGCACACCGAGCCTAAGCGAGGTGCCGAGTGGTGGGGCAAGAGCGTTTTGCTTACTTTTGTCTGGGCCGGCATTCCGGCTTTTCAAAAGTGAGCCACTGTCAGAGCGGAACCCTAGGTGGCTGTTACCGCAGGAATGGATATACACACAATCCAACGGTGTTGACTGCCAGGCCGCCTTCGCGAGCAAGCCCGCTCCCATAGTTGGATTGTGGGGTGTCAGGCAGATAGGCGTCGGCTGTCAGGCCGCTATCGCAGGCAAGCCAGCTCCCACATTTGGATCGTGGGGCGTCAGGTAGATATGCGCTGGCCGCCGGGGCCGTCACGGGAGCAAGCTCCCACAGGGAACCGCGCCCATTTCAAGCCAGGTAGCCATCCCCGCGCAGCAGGGTTTCCAGGCAGTGCTCGGTGATGTGATAGAACGCCTTGAGCTCCTGGATTTTTGCCAATAGCTGCGCGTTGTCCACAGGCTCGGCACGTTTGACCGCCAGGATCATCTTGTTCTTGTTCGTGTGTTCCAACGAGATGAACTCGAACACCTTGGTCTCATAGCCACAGGCTTCAAGCAACAATGCACGCAGGCTGTCGGTGACCATTTCTGCCTGCTGGCCCAGGTGCAGGCCGTATTGCAGCATCGGCTTGAGCAACGCCGGACTCTGGATCTGCAGGCGGATCTGTTTGTGGCAGCACGGCGAGCACATGATGATCGACGCACCGGAACGGATGCCGGTGTGGATCGCGTAGTCGGTGGCGATGTCGCAGGCATGCAAGGCAATCATCACGTCCAGCTCACTGGGCGCCACGCTGCGCACATCGCCGCATTTGAACACCAGCCCCGGGTGTTCCAGGCGTGCGGCGGCGCTGTTGCACAGGGTGACCATGTCTTCACGCAACTCGACACCGGTGACCTCGCCCTCGGCCTTGAGGGTATTGCGCAGGTAATCGTGAATGGCGAAGGTCAGGTAGCCCTTGCCCGAGCCGAAATCGGCGACACGCACCGGGCGGTCGAGCTGCAACGGCGACGACGTCAGCGCATGGCTGAACACTTCGATGAACTTGTTGATCTGCTTCCACTTGCGCGACATCGAGGGGATCAGCGCCTGCTTGGCGTCGGTCACGCCCAGGTCGGCGAGGAACGGCCGGCTCAGGTCGAGGAAGCGATTTTTTTCGCGGTTATGCTCAGCCGAAGGCGCCTCGCGCAGTTGCTGCGGTTTACTTTTGAACAGCGAGCTTTTGTTCTTCTTGCTGTATTCCAACTGGGCTTCGTCGGTCAGCGCCAGCAAGTGCGCGTTCTTGAACGAGCTGGGCAACAGCTCGCCGATCGCCGCAACGCCGTCGTCCAAGGGGAAGTTCTTGGTGATATCGCGGGTCTTGTAGCGATAGACGAACGACAGGCATGGCCGGTCCTTGACGACTACCGGCTTGATGATCAGCCGCTGCAACTCGGCTTCCTCACCGACGTACTTGGCCAGCACCAGCTTGATAAAAGCGTTCTGGGCCAGGCTTGCGCTCAACAGTTCGATGAACTGGGCATGATGATCCGGCGCAGGGCGGGCAGGTTGAGCGGTGACGGACATGAACAAAAACGCCTCGGGTAAAGAATGCCGGGCATTTTAGGCGGGATGGGGGTTCAGGGCACGGGGTTATTTGATCAACGGTCAATCAACCCGAATAAGGATGCTGCCTTGTGTGAGAGCTGGCTTGCCTGCGATGCAGGCCACTCGGTTAATCAGGCAAACCGAGGCGATGCCATCGCGGGCAAGCCCGGCTCCCACAGAAAGCAGTTATTCGAGTACGACCAGGCGATTGGGCAGTTCGTTGCGGGTGTGAGTAACGGGCACATGCACCTTGAGCAACTCGCCACAGGCTTCAACGCAGGCGATGAACCCGGCCAGCGTCTGCCCCTGTTTCACCTGCTGGGTAAACGCCTGGACAATAGCGTCCCAATTGCTGTCATCCAGGCGCTTGGAAATCCCCTCATCCACCAGGATCTCCACATAACGCTCAGCCTCGCTGACAAAAATCAGCACCCCGGTGCTGCCCAGCGTGTGGTGCAAGTTCTGCTCCAGAAACTGCCGCCGCGCCAGGTTGGACGCACGCCAGTGGCGTACCGAACGCGGGATCAGCCGAGTAGTGACCTTGGGCAAGCGGAACACCAGGCACAGCACAATGAACGTCGCCCACTGCGCCACCAGCAAGGTGTACATGGTCAGGTAACCCGACAGGTAATGCACCACGCCCGGCACCACCAACGCGATCAAGCTCGCCCACAGCAACGGAATGTAGGCGTAGTCGTCGGCGCGCGCCGCCAGCACGGTGACCAACTCCGCGTCGGTGGTTTTCTCGACCCGGGCGATCGCTTCGGCGACTTGGCGCTGCTCGTGTTCAGTCAGTAATGCCATGGTTGTAAATGCTCTATTCTCGTTATTGTCATTACCAGCTGCCCGAAGCCCCGCCACCGCCAAAACCACCGCCGCCGCCGCGGAAACCA
>NZ_MPOR01000088.1:0-2773 GCF_001896155.1 Pseudomonas sp. FSL W5-0203 | reverse complement strand
GGGCTTACTTGACCCGCTGGCAGGTGATCCAGGAGGAACGCCCGGATCTGCGGCCCTATCTCCTGACCCTAACAGTCAAAAACGGGCCGGATCTTGAAGAGCGTCAATCGCACCTCGCGAAGTCGCTACGTCGCTTGATGGATCGTCGTCGCTACTTCAATGCCGGTACTCGTGGCGCTCCCTGGACAGAGCTTTGCAAAGCCGAGGGGGCCGTCTACACCCTCGAGCTGACCAACAAGGGCAATGGCTGGCACCCGCATTGTCACATGATCATTCTGGCCACATCACAGCCCTCCCAAACCGACCTCAGCACCGAGTGGCACAAGATCACCGGTGACAGCATGGTCGTGGATTGCAGGCCCATCCTGGGCGATCCCGTTGAGGGTTTCATGGAGGTGTTCAAGTACGCCGTGAAATTCTCCGATCTGACCTTGGCTGACAACTGGCACGCGGCGCAGATCCTCAAGGGCAAGCGCCTGCTGAACAGCTTCGGCTTGTTCCGTGGCGTTGAGATTCCCGACTCGCTGCTCGATGAGCCGCTCGACGGGCTTCCGTACCTGGATAGGTTCTATCGCTACCTGGGCGATTCATACCAGCCGGCGAGCATCAGGGAGTGAGGGCAGGCGACAGCGTAGCGCCTGCCTGCCTCACTCCCTGAAATTGCCGCTCCTATGGCTCACCTATTGCTGCGGCAATAGGCCCAACAATAGGACCTGCAATACAACCGCCAAGAGCCAAAAACATAGAACCCAACAGCAAAATGCCGTCACCCCTGCGGGGCTCCGTGGCCGCCCCTCCGGGCCGCCCAAACCTCCCGGGGGAGCGCCCCGGAAGGCCTTCAGGGTTCTGAATCGCTGCGCGATCCGCCACCCTCTTTCCTCCCCTGCGCCCTGGACGGGCTTGTCTCGAAAATTCACCCGCGTGCGCGCCCGGCAAAGCCGGACCAACCCGCTTTCTGAGACTGCGCGACGCATCGGCGCGGGACTCCGTCCCTCCCTCTGCTGCTTCGGCTCGAAACCAGGTTGGTCCGGTTTCACCTGACGCGCACGCAAGCGGTGCGGCCGGATGCTTCGCACCCTGGTTTCGCCCTGGACGGGCTGCACCAGGGCAGAACGGAAAAATTCGGCCTGGGGGCCATTTTTCCTCACCCCCCTCGTGGGCTCGGGTGGCGTCTGTCAGGCTGTTTCCGTCGTCTTCGACGCCGGTTTATCAGAGCGGCTTTTGGCCGCTCTGGAAGCAGCTTTCGCTGCCCAAAGCCCTCTGCGCTATCATTCGATTTTCGTCTAGGAAAATTCCTCATGCAGCGTCTCGCCATACCTTCGGATTACGTCCTGCAGTTCATCCTGGGCCGCGCCTCCTATGTCCTCCCATGGGAGGACAAACTTTGCCCAGGTAATCCAGCAGATGATCCCGAAACTGGCGCAGAGGAATACAACGCATATGCCATCAAAAAGGCGCAGGAAGTCGGCAGAGCAACGAAACCAGACCCCGTGCTAGATGCAGTGTATTTGGCGTTAAAAACGCCTGGAGAGGCTTACAGGGCCCTTGCTGAGGATCTTGCGGAGGCTTATCAAGGTCGTTATAGGTTTCTCATAGACAATTTGGCCCAGTGGGACGAAGAAACCAGGTGGTTGAGGGCTGACCTGGTTTTTTCCAATTCTGAGCTTCGCCATTTGTCAGCCACGCAAGTGATGGCTTTACGAACAAGGGCCGCCGAGGCCTGACGCGCTGCGCTTGTCCCCTCGACCTCCATACGGGAACAGGTTCCCGTACTCCGATCGAGGCCAGTCCATCCACCGTTGAAATTCCTCAGGTCAGGGGCCGCGACCCCGGCTCGTCGTGACTCGCTTCACCGTCGCGGCGAACGGAGTCCCGGGCGGAGCGAACCCTTGACCCTTCGCTGATCAAATCACCCTCTGGCGCTCTGTTCCTGGCCACCGGCCGGGAGCGGAGGCCCCCAGCATGGGTGCTGTTGATTTTGCTTTTGGCGCTCTGGGTAGTATTGCGAAATGTTCTTCACCCCCCTCCCGGATCCTGTGGGGTGCTGTTACACCCCCACTTTACCGAAGACTCCTTCGTTTTTTGGCTCTGGAGTGGAGGCGCAAACCTCGCCCGTTATGTTCCTGGTCGTGATGAGAAAATTTGCCATCACCACTGAGGAGCTGGGCATGAGGGTTTCAATCGAGCTGGATCGTAAGGATGTTTTGTCCCTGATCGCTGTTTTTCTGCTGATGCTCCCGGATTCCGGGGCTTTGCGCGGTTCTGAGGCTGGCGAGTCCCTGCTTTACTTGATACATAGAAACAATGTGTTAGCAGGTGCTATGCTCGGCCCCACGAATAAGGGGGCCATGAATGGCGCATAAAAAAACCCCTGAGAACTCTTCCAACTTGGCAGGCGGGGAGTTCACAGGGGCTGACGAAGCTAGGCTTCTGGACGAGAGAATAACACGCTACGGCGTGGCTCACACAAGGTCTCAGGCGATGCTAGAACATCTCCGAAAGACCCCGTCCGAAGCGACCATCAAGACTGCCGCTAGCCTTGCCAGCTGTGGTAATTACCTGCATTTCCGGGAGTACTTCACCGTGGGCAAGGTACGGCTGCATAGCGCGACGTTCTGCAAGCAGCACCTGGTCTGTCCGTTGTGCGGCATTCGCCGCGGTGCCAAGGCTCTTGGGGCTTACTTGACCCGCTGGCAGGTGATCCAGGAGGAACGCCCGGATCTGCGGCCCTATCTCCTGACCCTAACAGTCAAAAACGGGCCGGATCTTGAAG
>NZ_MPOR01000087.1:0-2817 GCF_001896155.1 Pseudomonas sp. FSL W5-0203 | reverse complement strand
GCGCTATCACCAGGCGGTGACGTTGTACGCCACGCGGCCTCTGGATGTCATGACCCTTGGCATGCTGCCAGGCGTTGCAGGTATCGAGGCGGGGCCTGAACCTTTCAGCGTACGGGTGCTGGCGCGCACTGGAGCGGTGATATTACCGGCTATCAATTCGCTGATTGTGAGTGGTGGCTGGGATGTACCACGGCAGGAAGTCGAACGCGGTTCTCTGAATGAAGTACTCCGTCTACTCACTCGGGAGTACTGCGCTTTGAGGACGTTATGGTCACTGTTCAAATTGTTACTGAAGACTGCACGGCTAGATCGTCTAGAACATCCGTATGAGGTGACCAAAGACTTCAAGGCTAGCGGCGAACGCTACCTGATTGCGGTGCGGCTTCAAGGGCCTGCGCGCTCGGCATTCAGCGAGACGCCTGAAGCGAATGCCACGTCTAAACACATCAACGTAGTGGTCGTGACGCACACCGATGCGCTAAGCGCCAACGTGTTGGCCGATGTGCAGGGGCGCGGTGAGAATACGCTAACATTGCCCTGGGCTTATGGTGCTCAATGCGCTAGACAGCCGTCAGGCTCGGATGCATTGATCAGCCCACACACCAGAGGGCGCTATTCACGGATCTTCACTGCGATCAGCGTAGTCGGCGGGCTGTTGGTATTACCAGCCAATGCCCTGGCAGGCTGCGTGGTGAGTGGCAACAAAATTGTGCCGTCGGTTTCGGATGTGCCCAATGACAGCGGAGGGATGATCTCGTCCGTTTGGCACTCGGCGACCATGTCGCTTATCTGTACGAATATGTCCCGAGGTACCTATACGAATACGATGGGGGCTACTGGCCTGCCTGCCGGAGCATCCATTGAGTTTGATGGCGCGTCCTACAACCTCTACCAGACGGGCGAGAGTGACGTGTTTTATTTTGGGACTTCTTCTGTCGATGGCGGGACAGAGCACGGCTTGAGTTCCAACGTCTACCAAACCACTAAAGTGTCTTTTGCCACGGATTTTACGATGCGTTCGACAGTCAAAGTAAGGTTTTACAGCCCCAAAAAGAGCATGACCTCAGGCCTGCGCACCATCAATACATTGGACGTCATCACAGGCAAAATTGCCCATGAGAACTACAGCGGCGCCTGGACGATGCGCACTGATGAATTCACATTCGTGGCTAAAGGTACTTCCTGCACTTTAACCACGCCGGCCACGATCAAGCTCAAGCAAGTGAGCATTGTGGATATGCCTTCAATCGGCTCCAGCATCGCTGGCGGTGCGTTTGTACTGGGCCTGAAGTGCAACATGGACGTACCTACTTTCCAAGTGAGTTATGGCATGGCGGACGTGTACAACCCGTCGAACCTGTCTTCCTATCTGAGCTTAGCCGATGAGCCCGCCAAAGCTTCGGGTATTGCATTACAAGTGTTGAATGGGACGAACGCCATCAGTTTCGCCCCTTCAGCCACTACCGTAATTGGCAACTTGAGAAGCGGCACGATCAGTCATCCCATGACCGTGCAATACATTCGGACCGGCAAAAACGCGACGCCTGGAAAAGCCAATGCGGCGGTCTCTGTGACCTTTACTTATGACTGAGTGCTTTCTGGACGATCCCTCAGGTTTTTTGGAGGCTGTGGCATTCGTTGCTTCGGAAGATGCAGGTTGGATTACCGATGAGCTCATGGTAATTGCCACAGGCCGGCATTAAACCTGGGCGGCACGCTCACGCAAATAATGGCGCGGCGCCATGGCATGCTTGAAAGCGGCGTTGAACGCGCTTTCTGATTCGTAAAAGGCAGTAATGTAAGGCGGCAGAATACTCCGGCGGCACCGGCGCTGCTGTCAGATAACTCGCGCATGCTTAAGGATATTTCAGACTTTTCTTTGAACGGTTTGGCGGAGTTGTTTGCAGTTTTCCCTCTTGATACGTGTATCAACGTGCCAGATCATGTTATAACGGTCAAATAACCCCGGACACGACATTAGGTTTTGTCCCTCGGCCCGGGCTGGCGTTAGCTGTCCAGGCGCGTGGTTTGCCGCTGGGCACCAGCCATCTGCAACAGCTTTTCCTGACAGTCGTGCCCCGCCAGTTGCCTCGCTGCTGTTTCAGTTGTCGAGCAGCGCATCGAGTTGTATTTCAGCTGCCCGTAAGGAACTGATACTGGTCATTAGTTCGTCCTCACGCTGGTTTAATGCGAGCTCACGGATAACTAACTGCTGTTCGCGCTGTTCGAGTTCGCGTTGACGCTCATCCAGTTGTACATACTTGCCCAGCAATATTTCCTTATGGTTGGTAATGCTGGCGACAAGTGATTTCAGGTTCGCGTCAATTTTGGACGAAGTGGTCTGTACGTCGCATGTCTTTACCGACTCACCCGCAAAACTGCTCGTCACGCGTGTTTCCGTAGGTGCGCAATTGCCATTCTGCTGTGATTGCAGGGGCAGGGGGATGGCCTTGGATTGTGGGTCGTAATGTAAGAGGTTCATGAGCCACGCGTCACTGATTTTCAAGCTGTAATGCGTGTCTACAGAGCTGCACTCAATGACGCTGTCGGACAGGTCCATCAACGCATAAGTATCTTCGGTTTGTCTTGGGTCACTCGCGCACGCATCGCGCAAAACATCTTTGAGTACTTGAGCTGCCGTCGTAAGTGTCTCGGGCGGAGCATCGCGCATGCGCAGCCTCTGATCCTCACCTTCAAGATACGTCAGGTAAATCCTTACCAGTTCATCGCCCGATTTTTCATTAAGGCTATAAACCAGGAACTGCTGGTTGAGACTGGTCGCGGTGAAACCGCACAGGACCACGGCGTTGAGCAATT
>NZ_MPOR01000086.1:0-2954 GCF_001896155.1 Pseudomonas sp. FSL W5-0203 | reverse complement strand
ACCATCAAGGCTGGAGAAACTGTTGGCACCGTAACCGTGCCTGCGCCTACCGATGACGTGTTCATCGACAAGAGCACCCAGACCGTCCAGATCACCGAAACCATCGGCGGCAACTTCGAAAAACTCGAAGTTGCCGGTAATGGTGCAACCACGACGATCAACGACACCATCGACAAGGTCGATGTAGTCCTGACCGCCACTACCACCGTCGGCGAAGGCGGCAACATCGTTTACACCGCCAGCCTTGTGGATAAGAACGGCGCAGCGGTGACTAACATCACCAATCCGTTGACCGTCACCTTGGATAATGGCCAGACCATCACCATCGGTGTAAACCAGACTAGCGGTAGCGTTTCGGTTCTTGCTCCTGATGATGTGTACAAAGGCGACCAGACCGTCACTACCGCCATCAAAGGCGTGACCGGCGGCGAGCACTTTGAAAATCTGGTTCCAGGTACTACCCCGGTTAATACCACCGTTACGGATACACCAGGCACTGACAACACCACTACGGTGACGCTGACCGCTCCGGCCGAGGCAAACGAAGGTGGGCAGATCACGTACACCGCCACGCTTTCCAACAAAGCGGGCACTGATGTAACGCTGAAGCTGGATAACGGCTCGTCGATCACCATCAAAGCCGGCGAAACCGTCGGCACCGTAACTGTGCCTGCACCTACCGATGATGTGTTCATCGATAAGAGCACCCAGACCGTCCAGATCACCGAAACCGCTGGCGGCAACTTCGAAAAACTGGAAGTTGCAGGCAGCGGCGCAACCACCACCATCAACGACACCATCGACAAAGTCGATGTGGTTCTGACCGCCACCAACACCGTTGGCGAAGGCGGCAACATCGTTTACACCGCCAGCCTTGTGGATAAGAACGGCGCGCCGGTGACCAACATCACCAATCCGTTGACCGTGACTTTGGACAATGGCAAGACCATCACCATCGGTGTGAATCAGTCGAGTGGCTCTATCACCACCATCGCGCCGGATGATGTTTACAAGGGCGATCAAACTGTCACTACCGCCATCAAAGGCGTGACCGGCGGCGAGCATTTCGAGAACCTGGTGCCTGGTACTACCGCGGTGAACACCACCGTTACGGACACACCGGGTACCGATAACACCACCACCGTTACGCTGACAGCGCCAAGTGCCGTTAACGAAGGTGGCCAGATCACCTACACCGCGACCTTGAGCAACAAGGCCGGTACTGACGTCACCTTGAAGCTGGATAACGGCTCGTCGATCACTATCAAAGCTGGCGAGACCGTCGGTACTGTGACCGTGCCCGCCCCTACTGATGACGTGTTCATCGACAAGAGCACGCAGACCGTTCAGATCACCGAGACCACTGGTGGCAACTTCGAAAAACTGGAAGTCGCAGGTAATGGCGCAACCACCACGATCAACGACACCATCGACAAGGTCGATGTAGTCCTGACCGCCACTACCACCGTCGGCGAAGGCGGCAACATCGTTTACACCGCCAGCCTTGTGGATAAGAACGGCGCACCGGTGACTAACATCACCAATCCGCTGATCGTGACTTTGGATAACGGCCAGACCATCACCATTGGCGTAAACCAGGCTAGCGGTAGCGTTTCGGTTCTGGCTCCTGATGATGTGTATAAGGGCGACCAGACCGTCACTACTGCTATCAAAGGCGTAACCGGCGGCGAACACTTTGAAAATCTGGTCCCAGGTACCGATAACGTCACCACAACTGTGACTGATACACCGGGTACCGATAACACCACTACCGTGACGCTGACGGCTCCAACCGAGGCGAGCGAAGGTGGTCAGATTACGTACACCGCGACCTTGAGCAACAAGGCCGGTACTGACGTCACCTTGAAGCTGGATAACGGCTCGTCGATCACGATCAAGGCTGGCGACACTGTTGGCACCGTAACCGTGCCTGCCCCTACCGATGACGTGTTTATCGATAAGAGCACTCAGACCGTCAAGATCACCGAAACCACTGGCGGCAATTTCGAAAAACTCGAAGTTGCGGGCAACGGTGCGACCACCACGATCAACGACACGATCGACAAAGTTGATGTGGTCCTGACCGCCACTACCACCGTTGGCGAAGGCGGCAATATCGTTTACACCGCCAGCCTTGTGGATAAGAACGGCGTACCAGTGACTAACATCACCAATCCGCTGACCGTCACCTTGGATAACGGCCAGACCATCACCATCGGCGTAAACCAGACTAGCGGTAGCGTTTCGGTTCTGGCTCCTGATGATGTCTATAAAGGCGATCAAACCGTCACCACCGCTATCAAGGGTGTGACCGGCGGCGAGCATTTCGAGAATCTGGTCCCTGGCACTACCGCGGTGAACACCACCGTTACTGATACACCAGGCACCGATAACACCACTACCGTAACGCTGACAGCTCCGACCGAAACGAATGAGGGTGGCCAGATCACCTACACCGCGACCTTGAGCAACAAGGCCGGCACCGACGTCACGCTGAAGCTGGATAACGGCTCGTCGATCACCATCAAAGCCGGCGAAACCGTCGGCACCGTAACTGTGCCGGCACCTACCGATGACGTGTTCATCGATAAGAGCACCCAGACCGTCCAGATCACCGAAACCGCTGGCGGCAACTTCGAAAAACTGGAAGTCGCAGGCAGCGGCGCAACGACCACGATCAACGACACCATCGACAAGGTCGATGTAGTCCTGACGGCCACCACCACCGTTGGTGAAGGCGGCAACATCGTCTACACCGCTAGCCTTGTGGATAAAAACGGTGCGCCGGTGACTAACATCACCAACCCGTTGACCGTCACCTTGGACAATGGCGAGACCATCACCATTGGTGTGAATCAGTCGAGCAGTAGCGTTTCGGTTCTTGCTCCTGATGACGTGTACAAGGGCGACCAAACTGTCACCACCGCCATCAAAGGCGTAACCGGCGGCGAGCA
>NZ_MPOR01000085.1:0-4295 GCF_001896155.1 Pseudomonas sp. FSL W5-0203 | reverse complement strand
CGGCATCCCTGCCGGTTTACCCCCCAAATCCCTGTCGAATTCCGGCCAGCGTGGTTTAACGGGGCGCCTAAGATCAAGATCAAAAGCAGATCAAAAGCAGATCAAGATCAAGAGCGGCTCGCTTCGCATCGTGGTTTGTATCACTGCACGTCCACTCGCTGCACCTGCAACCCCAACTGTTCATATGCCTGCACATCCGGTGCATCCCACTCGGTAATCAGCGTATGAATACGGCTGCATGGCGCGACCACAAAGGGTTCCACCGCGCCGAGTTTGTCTGAGGTGGTCACGGCGATGACGTGGGACGCGCTGTCGAGCAAGGCTTGCTTGACGGCCACTTCACCAAAATGCAGCGAGGTGATGCCCACTTGCGGGTGCAATGCGCACACTCCGGTGAACAACAGGTCGGCCTTGACGCTCTGGATCAGGCGCACCGCTTCATGGCCGCCGGTGGAGAGCGTAGCAGGGTTGAGTTGGCCGCCGGCCAGGATCACTTTTATATGCGGATGGTCGGCCAGGGCGATGGCGATCATGGGGGATGGCGTGACCACAGTCAGGTGCAGTGCATGGGGCAAGCACTGCGCAATCTGCAAGGTGGTGGAGCCAGAATCGAACAGCACGATCTGGCCGTCTTCAACCCGCTCCGCCGCCACGCGGGCGAGGTGGCGCTTGACCTCGTTGGTCTCGCCGACACGGGTAAAGAAATCCTTGCCGGTGTCCTTGGGCCGGGGCAGGGCGCCGCCGTGTACGCGTTGCAACAGGCCGGCGGCAGCGAGTTCGCCAAGGTCGCGGCGGATGGTGTCCTGGGACACGGCGAAATGCTCGACCAACTCAGATGCGGTGACCTTGCCGTCGCGTTCCAGCAGCAACAAGATCTTTTGTTTGCGCAGGGAAGGCAGGTCGATGGCTTGATGAGTGTTATGCATGTTTGTGCGCTTTATTGCGGGTTTGTGCGAGATTAATCGTCAGTCCATCTAAACGCAACGGCTGGTTGCCCACGCTCCTGCCGGTTACTCTCTGTGTTCAGTTCAGGGAGAGGTGACCCGATGCCGTTGATCACAACCATCGAAGACTTACGCAAGCTGGCGCAAAAACGTGTCCCCCGCATGTTCTACGACTACGCCGATTCCGGCTCCTGGACTGAGAGCACCTACCGCGCCAACGAAACTGATTTTGCGCGTATCAAGTTCCGTCAACGGGTGGCGCGCAATATCGACGAGCGTTCGATCCGCGCCAGTATGATTGGCCAGGACATGGCCATGCCCGTGGCGCTGGCGCCGACTGGACTGGCGGGCATGCAGCATGCCGATGGCGAAATCCTCACTGCCCGTGCCGCTGCTGCGTTCGGGCTGCGCTACACCTTGTCGACCATGAGTATCTGTTCGCTGGAAGACATCGCCGAGCATGTCGGCCAGCCGTTCTGGTTCCAGTTGTATGTGATGCGCGACCGCAGTTTTATCGAGCAGTTGATCGAGCGCGCCAAGGCGGCCGGGGTGGATGCATTGGTGCTGACCCTGGATTTGCAGATTCTGGGGCAGCGCCACAAGGACTTGATCAATGGTTTGTCCGCGCCGCCCAAGCTGACCCTGCCGAACATTCTCAACATGATGACCAAGCCGCGCTGGGTGATGGGCATGCTGGGTACCCAGCGGCGTGGTTTCGGCAATATCGTCGGGCATGTGAAGGGGGTGGCCGACATGAGTTCGCTGTCGTCGTGGACCGCCCAGCAATTTGACCCGCGCCTGAGCTGGGACGATGTGGCGTGGATCAAGCGGTGCTGGGGCGGCAAGCTAATAATCAAGGGCATTCTCGATGTGGAGGATGCGCGCTTGGCGGCCGATTGCGGTGCCGATGCGTTGGTGGTGAGTAACCACGGTGGCCGGCAGCTTGATGGCGCGCCGTCGAGCATCAGCCAATTGCCGGCGATTGTCGAGGCCGTGGGCAACCGCATTGAAGTGTGGCTCGACGGGGGTATTCGTTCCGGCCAGGACGTGCTCAAGGCCATGGCGCTGGGCGCCAAGGGCACCATGATTGGCCGCCCGCACTTGTATGGGTTGGGGGCGATGGGCGAGGCGGGGGTGACCAAGGCGCTTGATATCATCGCCCGCGAACTGGATGTGTCGATGGCGCTCTGTGGCTATAAGGATATACGCGAAGTAAATCGCGAAATCCTGTTGCCCGGTACCTTTCCTGGAAGCACGGCTTGAGCAAAAAAAACGTAAAAATATAAAAAGAGTTGTCCACGAAAACCGTGGGTATCTCTGTGGATAACTTTGCGAAGGCCCGGCAGCGTTGGCGATTTCAGCGAAGATCATTATTTGATCAACTTGTATTTCGGACCAACATGGCCAGGGTTTGCGCTTGACAGCCAAGTGCGAACCCAGTGTCGAAAAGCGTATTTACGAGGCGTTATCGCGGCCTGTGGAGTGTGTCACCACCTGGGCAGGCATCTTCGTGCGCATCAGGTTTTCCAGCGCCTGCCCATAGCTGCGTCCGGCGAGGTTCATGCTGTTGTTATGGCTGGCACCGGGCACCAGCAACAGGTGTTTGGGTTGCTGGGCGGCTTCGAATAACTGCTGGCTGAAGCGCGGTGGTACGTAGTGGTCGTCGAGGCCGTGGACCACCAGCAGCGGCATGTGGATGTCGGCAATCTTGTCGATGGAATCGAACTTCTGCGACAGCAACCAGCGCACCGGCAATGAGGTGTTGGCAACGGCCGTGGCGACATCCGCCAGGGAGGTGAACGTGGACTCGATCACCAGCCCGCGCACCGGCAATGGCACCTGCTTGCCCAACTCGGCAGCGAGGTCGATGGCGACCGCGCCACCCAGGGAGTGCCCGTAGATCAGGCGCTTGCCGGGGTCTGGTTGCAGGGTCTGGAAACGCTCCCAGGCAATGCGAGCGTCCTCGTACACCGTGGCTTCCGAGGGCAAGTCGCCCTGGCTTTGGCCAAAGCCGCGATAGTCGATGGCCAGGACCGAAAAGCCCAGGGCATGCAATTGCTCGATGCGAAACAATTGGCCCGTGAGGTTCCAGCGTACCCCGTGCAGGTAGAGGATGGCGGGCGCGTCTTTGTTGGCTGCCGGGTACCACCAGCCATGAATGTTCTGCCCTGCTTTGAAACTGGCGGGCGTGAGTTCGAACTCCTGCACCGCCTTGGGCAGTCCGGTGTACCAGCCGGCGGTTCCCGGCTCGATGCGAAACACAAGTTCGCGCTCCTTGTGTTGCAACACGGCGCAGCCGACCGGCAGGCCGACAATCAACACGGCCATGCACAGCCAGACAAGCCAGCGCAGGCCCCGGCGGGGCATAGAAACAGAAGACATGAAGGTTCCAGAACAAAGATGAAGCACGGGTTTTACCAGATGGCCTGGGCGGGTAGGCATTAATGCGACGGCCGTGACGGATGAAAGTGTTACAGCATTGAACAATCCTCGTGCGGGTTGATAGGGTGGACGGCTTGAACCTGCCCTACCTGCAAAGGCCCACACATGAACAACAGCCCCGTGCGCATCACCGCCGAAGAAACCCTCTCGGACAACTGGTACCTGCTGAAGAAATACAGCTTCGACCTGCGCCGTCGCGACGGCAGTTGGCAAGCCCAGACCCGCGAGGTGTATGACCGGGGCAACGGTGCGACCATCCTGTTGTACAACCGTGAGCAACGCACAGTCTTGCTGATTCGCCAGTTCCGCATGCCCACGTTCGTCAACGATTACCCCGGCTACCTGATTGAAGCGGCGGCCGGTTTGCTCGATAACGCCAGCGCCGAAGAACGCATCCGCCTGGAGGCCGAGGAAGAGACCGGCTATCGCGTGGGGCATGTTGAGAAAATCTACGCGGCGTTCATGAGCCCGGGATCGGTGACCGAGCGGATTCACTTTTTTATCGGTGAATACCAGCCAGGCGACCGAGTGGGAGCGGGCGGAGGCCTGGAAGAAGAGGGCGAGGATATCGAGGTACTGGAGCTGGGCTTTGAGCAGGCACTGGCGATGGTGCAGAGCGGGGAGATTGTGGATGGCAAGACGATCATGTTGTTGCAGCATCTGGAGTTGCGGATGTTGAAAGAGGAGTGGTGAGACGCTTGGGAACTCTGCTGATGAGCGCGGGCCGAGGTGGGAGGGATCTACACAACGTTGGAGGTTGTAGCAGCCAACGGTAACCACGATGCGAAGCGAGCCGCTCTTGATCTTGCTCTTGATTTGCTTTTGATCTTAGGCGCCCCGTTAAACCACGCTGGCCGGAATTCGACAGGGATTTGGGGGGTAAACCGGCAGGGATGCCGGTTTAGCCGC
>NZ_MPOR01000084.1:0-4537 GCF_001896155.1 Pseudomonas sp. FSL W5-0203 | reverse complement strand
GGCCCCCCAAATCACTGGCGGATTACGGGCACACCGAGCCTAGGCGAGGTGCCGAGTGGTGGGGCAAGAGCGTTTTGCTTACTTTGCCGCTCTTGCAAAGTGAGCCGCCGTCAGGGCGGAACCCTATGTGGCCGTTACCGCAGCAATGGATATGTACACAATCCAACTGTGTTGACTGCCAGGCCGCCTTCGCGAGCAAGCCCGCTCCCACAGGTTGATCGTGGTGTGTCAGTTAGTAGGTGTAGGCTGGCAGGCCGTCATCGCAGGCAAGCCAGCTCCCACATTTGGAGTGCTGAGCGTCTGGCGGTCATCACAGCGATGCGGCAACCCGACAAGCCAGCGCCCACAGAAGATTTTTGCATCCTTTGATACAGTCCCGAAAACAACAACGCCCCGTCGAGACGGGGCGTTGTGTGTTCAGGCGCCGATTACTTCTTGGCGGCTGGTGCAGCAGGTGCGTCAGCCGCTTCTGCCTTGGCTGGGTCCTTGATGGCCAGCAGTTCCAGGTCGAATACCAGCACCGAGTTGGCCGGGATCGCCGGGCTCGGGCTCTGGGCGCCGTAGGCCAGGTCGGACGGGATGTACAACTCGACCTTCTCGCCAACATGCATCAGTTGCAAGCCTTCGACCCAACCCGGGATCACGCCGCTGACCGGCAGGTCGATCGGGCTACCGCGATCTACGGAGCTGTCAAAGGTAGTGCCGTTGGTGAGCTTGCCGGTGTAGTGAACAGTCACCACGTCGGTCGGCTTAGGCTGGGCGCCGTCGGCCTTCTTCACGATCTTGTACTGCAGGCCGGAAGCGGTGGTGACAACACCGTCTTTCTTGGCGTTGTCTTCGAGGAATTTCTTGCCAGCGGCTGCCGACTCTTCGCTCATTTTGGTCATGCGCTCTTCAGCACGCTTTTGCAGTGCGGCAAACGCTTCAACCAGCTCATCGTCCTTGAGCTTCTGCTCTTTCTTGCCGACGGCATCTTCGATGCCCTGGGCAACAGCTTTGGAGTCCAGGTCGTCCATGCCTTCTTGGGCAAGGCTCTTGCCCATGTTCAGGCCGATGCCGTAGGAAGCTTTCTGCGCCGGGGTTTTCAGCTCTACGCTGGTCTGCGAATCACAACCCGCAAGTACCAGGCTAACCAGGGCCACCGCCGCCGCCAACCGATGCTGTTTCATGCTATTTCCTTGTTCATGC
Organism: Pseudomonas sp. FSL W5-0203; assembly: GCF_001896155.1. Lineage (NCBI taxonomy): Bacteria > Pseudomonadati > Pseudomonadota > Gammaproteobacteria > Pseudomonadales > Pseudomonadaceae > Pseudomonas > Pseudomonas sp. FSL W5-0203. The sequence goes on along the minus strand of NZ_MPOR01000084.1, from coordinate 3,349 downwards.
GCCATAAGGGCATTCGAATAAAGTCGCGAGCTTATCAGGCGGCCACGACCAATGGCTACCGGCATGTGAGCAGGAAACTTCTGATAAGTTCACGTGTTTAAAAGCATTTCCATTTATCATGGGGGCCCGCGACGGATCGCGGAACCGCCTGATAGCAGGCTAATCGTCACTTGCCGCACCTGTGGCGCAGTGGCATAACAACGCGACAATTCGACAAGGATAGTTATCTTGCGCATTTTTTCCCGAGTTTTACTCCTGATACTGATCGCACTGGGCCTGATCCTGGCCGTGGTGTTCTATTACACCCTCAACCCCAAGCTGCCGGATTACGTGCCCGTGAAACAGGTGCACTATCAGGAGCAATGGAGTGCCGCCGACCGCCAGACCTACTACTTCACGCCCCAGGGCACCCAAGTAAAAGGCCTGCACTACGACTGGTTCACCGCCCTGGAACTGCCGTTTTCCGAGCAACGCTTTGCCGCGCCGGAGTACCTGGCGCGCTTTGGCTTCCTGGTCGACCCCAAGCAGACGCCCACCGCGCAAAACCCTGGCAACCTGCCAGTAGGGTTCGCCCGGCACCAGAACGCCGACAGCAGGGCTCAGTACCTGGATATCACCTGTGCGGCCTGCCACACCGGCGAATTGCACTACAAGGGCCAGGCCCTGCGCATCGACGGTGGCTCGGCGCAACACGTACTGCCCTCCAGCGTTCCCACGTTGCGCGGTGGCAGTTTCGGCCAGGCCCTGGTCGCGAGCTTGGCCGCTACCTATTACAACCCATGGAAGTTTGAGCGCTTTGCTCACAAGGTGCTGGGGGATCAGTACGATGCCCAGCGCGATCAACTGCGCCAGGACTTCAAGCAATCGCTGAACCAGTTCCTCAAAGTCGCCTGGAATGACACCCACCGTGGCCTTTACCCCACCGAAGAAGGCCCGGGCCGTACTGACGCCTTTGGACGCATCGCCAACGCCAGTTTTGGCGACGCCATTTCTCCCGACAATTATCGCGTCGCCAATGCGCCGGTTGACTACCCGCAGTTGTGGGATATCTGGACCTTCGACTGGGTGCAGTGGAATGGCTCGGCCCAGCAGCCCATGGCGCGCAACATCGGCGAAGCCCTTGGCGTAGGCGCGACTCTGGCGTTCTTCGACGCAGCCGGGCAACCGCTCAAGGGCGATGCCCGCTACCCGTCCAGCGTACGGGTGCGCGACCTGCACCTGATCGAAGAAACCCTGCAACGGCTCAAGCCGCCGACCTGGCCGCAAGACTTGTTCGGTGCCATCGACAAACCCCTCGCCGCCCAGGGCCGCGCACTCTTTGCCGAGAACTGCGCCGGCTGCCACCTGCCCACCGTTACCGAAGAAAACGGCCGACCGGTGCAGCAGTTGAAAATGCTGCCGGTGGACTACATCGGCACCGACCCCGGCACAGCCAACAACATTGCCGACCAACGCTATGACCTCAGCGCGCTGCAATGGGACCCGGCCGAACTGGCCCGGCTCAATGTCGAACTGCACCCCACCCCCACCGCGCCGCTGGACCTGAAAAAAATGTCGGTGGCCCAAGGCCTGGCCTATGTCACCGCCTTCGTCGAAGAGCATGCCTACCGTGCGGCGGGCGTGACCCCGGCCGAGCGCCCGGGCCTGGACGGGTTCGGCCTGCCCATCGGCGTACGCGAGTTGCGTGCCTATAAGGCGCGGCCACTGGCAGGCGTATGGGCCACCCCACCGTTCCTGCACAACGGTTCGGTGCCGACGATCTACCAACTGCTCTCGCCCCAGGACGAACGCAGCACCACTTTCTATAAAGGCACCTTCAACTACGACCCGCGTCACCTGGGGTTTGAGACCACCGCCTTCAAGAACGCCTTCCTGTTCGATACCAGAGTCACCGGCAACCACAACAGCGGCCACGAATTCCGTGCCGGCGAACGTGGCAATGGCGTTATCGGCCGTGGCCTGCTGCCGCAGGAACGCTGGGCGCTGCTCGAATACCTCAAAGTGCTGGGCGGCCCGCTGGAGCAACAACTGCCATGATTATCCGATCGCAAAACAAGGACCGCTCCATGCTTGCTCGTCTCTGGCTGCGCCTTGGCGCCTTTGTGGGCAAAACCCTGCTGTGGCTGCTGGGCCTGGGCCTGCTGGGCTGGGTGTTGGCCACGGCCTGGTTCGCCTGGCAGCACAGGGGCCCGGTGTCGGTGAAGGAACAGATCCCGCCGGGTGAGGCGGCGATGACCCAAGGCATCATCCAGACCGCCGTGCGCATCGTTGACCAGCATCGCGAAGGCACTCGCTACCTGCGCGATGCCCATGCCAAGGCCCATGGGTGCGTGAAAGCCGAGGTCAGCGTTCTGGCGGATCTCGACCCGGCCTTGCGCCAGGGTGTGTTCGCCGAGCCGGGCAAGACCTGGCAGGCGACGATGCGCCTGTCCAACGGCAACGCCTACCCGCAATTCGATAGCATCCGCGATGCCCGCGGCATGGCGATCAAGCTGTTGGATGTGCCGGGCAAGCAACTGATGGCCGACCAGCAAGCGCGCACCGAGCAGGATTTCGTGATGTTCAGCCATCCGAACTTCTTTGTCAGCGATGTCGCGGAATACGCGCAGAACATCGGTGCGCAAGCGGATGGCAAGAAGGTCCTGGCGTTCTTTCCCAAGCTCGACCCGCGCAGCTGGCAAGTGCGTCACTTGTTTATCGCCCTGGCAACCCTGGCGCCCGCCCCGGCCAGCCCGACGCAGACGACTTACTTTTCAGTGTCGCCTTATAAGTTTGGCGCGGCCAACGCCAAGTTTCGCGTGGCGCCCGACCCGCAAAGCTGCCCGGATTATGTGTTGCCCAAACAGAACCAGGACCTGCCCAACTTCCTGCGCAGCGCGCTCAACCAGCAACTGTCCACCGACCGCGTAGACGCGTGTTTTGTGCTGCAGATCCAGCGGCAAAACCCGCAGGCCTTCATGCCCATCGAAGACACCAGCATCGAGTGGAAGGAAAGCGACGCGCCGTATGAAACGGTGGCCAAGGTCAGGATTCCCGCCCAGGACTTCGACACGCCGGCGCAGAACCTGGCGTGCGATAACCAGTCGTTCAACCCCTGGTTCGGTTTGGAAGCGCACCGCCCCATCGGCGGGATCAACCGACTACGCAAAGCGGTGTACGAAGCCGTGAGCGATTACCGCCACAGCCGCAACGCGCCGTAAGGTGCGTTAAATCGCAGGCGAAAAAAAACCCGCTCAATGAGCGGGTTTCTTATGGCTACCTGGCGTTCAGCGTTCCAGGTGACCGAATATGGCGCAGCGGACGGGACTCGAACCCGCGACCCCCGGCGTGACAGGCCGGTATTCTAACC
>NZ_MPOR01000083.1:0-5472 GCF_001896155.1 Pseudomonas sp. FSL W5-0203 | reverse complement strand
GGGGCGTGTGGACCATCAGGTGAAGATCCGCGGTTTCCGTATCGAACTGGGGGAAATCGAAGCGCGCTTGCGTGAGCAAACCAGTGTCGGTGAAACCGTGGTGGTGGCCCAGGAGGGGCCGACCGGCAAACAACTGGTGGCCTATGTGGTACCGGCCGACGCCAGCCTGGCCGACCAGGTTGAGTTCCGTGACACCCTGCGTCGCGCCCTGAAAGCCGACCTACCGGACTATATGGTGCCCAGCCACTTCGTATTCCTGGCGCAGATGCCGCTGACCCCCAACGGCAAGCTCGACCGCAAGGGCTTGCCGCTGCCGGATGCGAGCCAGATGCAGCAGCAGTACCTGGCCCCGCAAACCGAGCTTGAGCAGCAGATCGCCACGATCTGGGCCGACATCCTGCACCTGCCGCAAGTGGGCCTGAACGACAACTTCTTTGATGTCGGTGGCCACTCCTTGCTGGCGATCCAGATTACCTCGCGGGTGCAGGCCGAGCTCGGCCTGGACGTACCGTTGATGGAACTGTTCCAGACTGAATCGCTGCGCGCCTACGTGCAGGCCGCAGCCACTTTCCGCGCCGGCAGCGTGGAAGATTTTGATGACCTTCGTGACTTCTTGAGCGAACTAGAGGCGATTTGAACCATGCTTTCCAACCCTAATATCGACCTGGTGTCGCGCTTTCTTCGCTTGCCTCTGGAGCAGCGCCAGCAGTTTTACCAGCGCCTGCAAAGCCGGGGCATGAGTTTCGCTCAACTGCCGATTGCTCCCACCCGCCACGACAGCGACACACCGACGTTGTCTTACGCCCAGGAACGCCAGTGGTTCCTTTGGCAACTGGACAAGGACAGCACCGCCTATCACATCCCAGGCGCCCTGCGTTTGCACGGGCACTTGGACCTGGCAGCGTTGCAACGCAGTTTCGACAGCCTGCTAGCCCGGCATGAAAGCTTGCGCACGCAATTGGTCGATGACGGTCAACGCCTGTGGCAGGCAGTGATGCCGCAGGCACGGGTGCAGATCCAGCAGGCGCACGTCGACCAAGCGCAGTTGATGGCGCGGGTGGAAGAGGAGGTGGCGCGGCCGTTCGATTTGCACCAGGCCCCGTTGTTGCGTGTGACGCTGTTGCAACTGGCCGAGGATGAGCATGTGCTGGTGATGGTGCAGCACCACATCGTCTCCGATGGCTGGTCGATGCAGGTGATGGTGGAGGAACTGGTGCAGCTCTACGCCGCCCATAGCCAGGGCCATGACCTGCAACTCCCGGAGCTGCCGATCCAGTACGCCGACTACGCGCTGTGGCAACGCGGCTGGATGGAAGCCGGGGAACAGGCGCGCCAACTCGCATATTGGCAGGCCCTGCTGGGCGGCGAGCAACCGGTGCTGGAATTGCCGCTGGACCGTCCGCGCCCGGCGCAGCAAAGCCATCGCGGTGCAAGCCTGCAGGTGCATCTGCAACCGACGCTGGTGGCGGGGCTCAAGCGCCTGGCGCAGCAAGAGGGTGTGACCGCGTTCATGCTGCTGCTGGCGTCGTTCCAAGCCCTGTTGTATCGCTACAGCGGGCAGTCGGATATCCGCATTGGCGTGCCGAACGCCAACCGTAACCGTGTCGAAACCGAGCGGCTGATCGGCTTCTTCGTCAACACCCAGGTACTCAAGGCTGACCTTGACGGGCAGATGCGCTTTGCCGAGCTGCTGCAACAAACCAAACGCCGAGCCCTGGAGGCCCAGGCCCATCAGGACCTGCCGTTCGAACAACTGGTGGTGGCGTTGCAGCCCGAGCGCAGCTTGAGCCACAACCCATTGTTCCAGGTGATGTTCAACCACCAGACCGATGCCCAAGGCGGCCGCGAAGGCCAGCAGTTACCGGGCCTGCGTGTGGTGGAACTGGACTGGGACAGCCAGACCACCCATTTTGACCTGAGCCTGGACACCCATGAATCCGCCGACGGGCTTTGGGCCGCGCTGACCTACGCCACCGACCTGTTCGACGCCGCCACCATCGAGCGCTTGGCGCAACACTGGCAACACCTGCTGCAGGCGGTGGTGAGCGCACCCCGCAGCCGCCTCTGTGAACTGCCAATAGTGGGTGCCGCTGAGCAACACAGGATGCTCCAGGACTGGAACACCCCGGCCGGTGTCACCCCCTTTGAGGCTGTACACCGGCTGTTTGAAGCCCAGGCTGATCAGCAGCCGGAACGTCAAGCCCTGGCCCTGGATGAGCAGACCCTCAGCTATGGGGAACTGAACCGTCAGGCCAACCGCCTGGCGCATTATCTGCTGGCTCAGGGCGTCGGCCCTCAAGGGCTGGTGGGGATCGCCGTGGAGCGCTCCTTTGCCATGGTGGTCAGCTTGCTCGCGGTGCTCAAGATAGGAGCGGCCTATGTGCCGCTGGACCCTGAGTACCCCCGCGAACGCCTGGCGCATATGCTTGAGGACAGTGGTGTGGGCCTGGTGTTGACCCAATCGCACCTGCATGGGCGCCTGCCGTTACCGGCCCAGGTGCTGGCGGTGGACATCGACCGGGTCCAGGCGCAGTTGGCGTTGCGTGCCGACGATAATTTGCCGGTTGAGGTCGAGCCCCAGAGCCTGGCGTATGTGATCTATACCTCCGGCTCCACAGGCAAGCCCAAGGGGGTTGCCATCAGCCATGCAGCACTGAGTGAGTTCGCTGGCATCGCGGCGGATTACTCGCAGCTGGTTGCCCAGGACCGAGTGTTGCAGTTTGCCACCTTGAACTTCGACGGTTTCGTCGAGCAGCTGTACCCGGCGCTGACCCTTGGTGCCACCGTGGTACTGCGTGGCCCGCAGTTGTGGGACGGTGCCGAGCTGTATCGGCAGATCATTGCCCAGGGCATTACCCTGGCCGACTTGCCCACGGCCTACTGGAAGCTGTTCCTGCAAGATTGCCTCGCAGCAGGCCCAAGGACCTATGGTGCCTTGCGCCAGATCCATATCGGCGGCGAAGCCATGCCGTTGGACGGCCCGCTGTTGTGGCAGCGCGCCGGGCTCGGCCATGTGCGCTTGCTCAATACCTACGGGCCTACCGAGGCCACCGTGGTTTCCAGCGTGCTGGACTGCACTGACCCGAGCGCCGTCAGCGCCGGCGGTGCCAGCCCCATTGGCCGGGCGCTACCAGGGCGTGGCCTGTATGTGCTGGACCGTGACCTGAACCTGCTACCGCTGGGCGCCGTGGGTGAACTCTATATCGCCAGCGCCAATGGCTTGGCCCGTGCGTATTTGCAGCGGCCGGGCCTGACCGCCGAGCGCTTTGTCGCTGACCCGTTCAGCCCATCCGGCGAGCGCCTGTACCGCACCGGCGACCTGGCGCGCTATCGCGCCGATGGTGTGGTGGAGTATGTCGGGCGGGTCGATCACCAGGTCAAGGTCCGTGGTTTTCGCATAGAACTGGGTGAGATCGAAACTGTGCTGCTGGCCCAGGACAGCGTGCGTGAAGCGCTGTTGCTGGCTGCCGACAACCAACTGCTGGCCTATCTGGTACCTGCGCAGACGCTGTCTGAAACCGAGCGCGCCGAGGTGGGCGAACAGCTGATGGCCACCTTGCGCGACCACCTGCCGGACTACATGGTGCCGGCGCACCTGATCTTCCTCGAGCGCATGCCGCTCAACCCCAACGGCAAGCTGGATCGCCAGGCCCTGCCCAAGCCAGATGCCAGCGTGGAACAACAGGATTGGCGGGTGCCGGTCACCCCGTTGCAACAACAGGTGGCGGCGATCTGGGCGGCTATTCTGGGGGCCGAACGGGTGGGCTTGAACCAGCACTTCTTCGAACTGGGCGGGCATTCCTTGCTGGCGATGCAGGTGGTGTCACGCATCCGCCAGACGCTGAGCCTGGAAGTGCCGCTCAAAGCCGTGTTCGAACACCCGCGGCTGGAGGCGTTTGTCGCGGCCATGCAAGCCCAGGAGAGCCCATCGCCAACGGCGCCGGCCCTGCTGTCGGCCGGGCGCGTGCAGCCGTTGCCGCTGTCTTACGCCCAGGAGCGACAATGGTTTCTCTGGCAACTGGAACCCCACAGTGCGGCGTATCACATTCCCAGCGCGCTGCGCCTGAAAGGGCAATTGGACCTGGCTGCGTTGCAACGCAGTTTCGATAGCTTGCTGGCGCGTCATGAAAGCCTACGCACCCATATCCGCCAGGATCACGACGGCGCGGTGCAAGTGATTGAGCCGCCAATGTCCTTGCCGATCACCCAGGCCGATGCCGATGAAGCCCAGCTCAACGCCAGGGTGCAAGCGCTGATCGCCCAGCCGTTCGACCTGCAAGAAGGACCGTTGCTGCGTGTCACGCTGTTGCGCCTGGCCGCCGACGAGCATGTGTTGGTGTTGGTGCAACATCACATCGTCTCCGATGGTTGGTCGATGCAGTTGGTGGTCGAGGAACTGGTGCAGTTGTATGCCGGTTACAGCCAGGGCCAGGACGTGCAGTTGCCGGCGCTGCCGATCCAGTATGCCGACTATGCCGTATGGCAGCGCAGCTGGATGGACGCCGGTGAGAAGCAACGTCAACTGGCCTACTGGCGTGAGCTGTTGGGCGGTGAGCAGAGCGTGCTGGAGTTACCGTTCGATCACCAGCGCCCGGCTGTGCAGAGCCACCGCGGCGCACGCCTGGCATTCGAGCTGACGCCGGAACTCACTCAGGGGCTCAAGGCTTTGGCCCAACAGCAGGGCGTGACCCTGTTCATGTTGTTGCTGGCATCGTTCCAGACCTTGTTGCACCGCTACAGCGGCCAGGAAGAAATACGTGTCGGCGTGCCGATTGCCAACCGCAATCGCAGCGAGACCGAGCGCTTGATTGGTTTCTTCGTCAACACCCAGGTGCTCAAGGCCGATGTGCATGGGCAGATGAGTGTCGAGCAGTTGCTGCAGCACGTTCGGCAACGCGCCCTGCAAGCCCAGGCCCACCAGGATTTACCGTTCGAACAACTGGTCGAAGCCCTGCAACCTGAGCGTAGCCTGAGCCACAACCCGCTGTTCCAGGTCATGTTCAATCATCAGACTGACGTCGGCCAGGCTCAGGTTCAGCACCAATTGCCAGGGCTGCGGGTAGAAGGGCTGGACTGGGACAGCAAGACCGCACATTTCGACCTGGACCTGGATATTCAGGAGTCCACCGAAGGTATATGGGCCACCTTGGGTTATGCCCAGGACCTGTTCGAAGCCAGCACCGTGCAACGCATGGCGCGTCACTGGCAGAACCTGCTGCAAGGTATGGTCGCCAACCCACGACAGCAGCTCAGCCAGTTAAGCCTGCTGGACGCGACCGAACAACAACAGATCCTGCAACTGTGGAACCGCACGGAGTCTGGCTTTTCGGCCGAGCGCCTGGTGCACGAATTGGTCGGCGATCGCGCCCGCGAAACTCCGGACGCGGTGGCGGTGAAATTCGACGCGCAAACCCTGACTTACGGTGAACTGGATCGCCAGGCCAACCGCCTGGCCCATGCCTTGATCGCCCG
>NZ_MPOR01000082.1:0-5755 GCF_001896155.1 Pseudomonas sp. FSL W5-0203 | reverse complement strand
AGTCTGAAATAGGTGTTGACGGCGAATTATATCTGTCTATAATTCGCCCCACTTCCGGCGCAGTCGAAACGGAAAACTCCTTGGTAAACAATGAGTTACGCAGTTCTCGACAGCAAGTTGCTTCAGTTCATCGAAGCCAAAAGGAAGTTGAAAAAGAGGTGTTGACAGCAGCGTGTAACGCTGTAGAATTCGCCTCCCGCTTACGAGAGATCGCAAGTGCAAGTGGTTGAAGTTGTTGAAGAAATCTTCGAAAACTTCTGAAAGTAACCACTTGACAGCAAATGAGGCTGCTGTAGAATGCGCGCCTCGGTTGAGACGAAAGATCTTAACCAACCGCTCTTTAACAACTGAATCAAGCAATTCGTGTGGGTGCTTGTGGAGTCAGACTGATAGTCAACAAGATTATCAGCATCACAAGTTACTCCGCGAGAAATCAAAGATGTAACCAACGATTGCTGAGCCAAGTTTAGGGTTTCTTAAAAACCCAAAAATGTTTGAACTGAAGAGTTTGATCATGGCTCAGATTGAACGCTGGCGGCAGGCCTAACACATGCAAGTCGAGCGGTAGAGAGAAGCTTGCTTCTCTTGAGAGCGGCGGACGGGTGAGTAATGCCTAGGAATCTGCCTGGTAGTGGGGGATAACGTTCGGAAACGGACGCTAATACCGCATACGTCCTACGGGAGAAAGCAGGGGACCTTCGGGCCTTGCGCTATCAGATGAGCCTAGGTCGGATTAGCTAGTTGGTGAGGTAATGGCTCACCAAGGCGACGATCCGTAACTGGTCTGAGAGGATGATCAGTCACACTGGAACTGAGACACGGTCCAGACTCCTACGGGAGGCAGCAGTGGGGAATATTGGACAATGGGCGAAAGCCTGATCCAGCCATGCCGCGTGTGTGAAGAAGGTCTTCGGATTGTAAAGCACTTTAAGTTGGGAGGAAGGGTTGTAGATTAATACTCTGCAATTTTGACGTTACCGACAGAATAAGCACCGGCTAACTCTGTGCCAGCAGCCGCGGTAATACAGAGGGTGCAAGCGTTAATCGGAATTACTGGGCGTAAAGCGCGCGTAGGTGGTTTGTTAAGTTGGATGTGAAATCCCCGGGCTCAACCTGGGAACTGCATTCAAAACTGACTGACTAGAGTATGGTAGAGGGTGGTGGAATTTCCTGTGTAGCGGTGAAATGCGTAGATATAGGAAGGAACACCAGTGGCGAAGGCGACCACCTGGACTAATACTGACACTGAGGTGCGAAAGCGTGGGGAGCAAACAGGATTAGATACCCTGGTAGTCCACGCCGTAAACGATGTCAACTAGCCGTTGGAAGCCTTGAGCTTTTAGTGGCGCAGCTAACGCATTAAGTTGACCGCCTGGGGAGTACGGCCGCAAGGTTAAAACTCAAATGAATTGACGGGGGCCCGCACAAGCGGTGGAGCATGTGGTTTAATTCGAAGCAACGCGAAGAACCTTACCAGGCCTTGACATCCAATGAACTTTCTAGAGATAGATTGGTGCCTTCGGGAACATTGAGACAGGTGCTGCATGGCTGTCGTCAGCTCGTGTCGTGAGATGTTGGGTTAAGTCCCGTAACGAGCGCAACCCTTGTCCTTAGTTACCAGCACGTTATGGTGGGCACTCTAAGGAGACTGCCGGTGACAAACCGGAGGAAGGTGGGGATGACGTCAAGTCATCATGGCCCTTACGGCCTGGGCTACACACGTGCTACAATGGTCGGTACAGAGGGTTGCCAAGCCGCGAGGTGGAGCTAATCCCATAAAACCGATCGTAGTCCGGATCGCAGTCTGCAACTCGACTGCGTGAAGTCGGAATCGCTAGTAATCGCGAATCAGAATGTCGCGGTGAATACGTTCCCGGGCCTTGTACACACCGCCCGTCACACCATGGGAGTGGGTTGCACCAGAAGTAGCTAGTCTAACCTTCGGGAGGACGGTTACCACGGTGTGATTCATGACTGGGGTGAAGTCGTAACAAGGTAGCCGTAGGGGAACCTGCGGCTGGATCACCTCCTTAATCGACGACATCAGCTGCTCCATAAGTTCCCACACGAATTGCTTGATTCATTGAAGAAGACGAAAGAAGCAGCCCGAAATTGGGTCTGTAGCTCAGTTGGTTAGAGCGCACCCCTGATAAGGGTGAGGTCGGCAGTTCGAATCTGCCCAGACCCACCAATTTTGTGTGGGAAACGCCTGTAGAAATACGGGGCCATAGCTCAGCTGGGAGAGCGCCTGCCTTGCACGCAGGAGGTCAACGGTTCGATCCCGTTTGGCTCCACCACTACTGCTTCTGTTTGTATAAAGCTTAGAAATGAGCATTCCATCGTTGTGATGGTGAATGTTGATTTCTAGTCTTTGACTAGTTCGTTCTTTAAAAATTTGGGTATGTGATAGAAAGATAGACTGAACGTTACTTTCACTGGTAACGGATCAGGCTAAGGTAAAATTTGTGAGTTCTCTTAATTGAGAAATTCGAATTTTCGGCGAATGTCGTCTTCACAGTATAACCAGATTGCTTGGGGTTATATGGTCAAGTGAAGAAGCGCATACGGTGGATGCCTTGGCAGTCAGAGGCGATGAAAGACGTGGTAGCCTGCGAAAAGCTTCGGGGAGTCGGCAAACAGACTTTGATCCGGAGATGTCTGAATGGGGGAACCCAGCCATCATAAGATGGTTATCTTGTACTGAATACATAGGTGCAAGAAGCGAACCAGGGGAACTGAAACATCTAAGTACCCTGAGGAAAAGAAATCAACCGAGATTCCCTTAGTAGTGGCGAGCGAACGGGGACTAGCCCTTAAGTGGCTTTGAGATTAGCGGAACGCTCTGGAAAGTGCGGCCATAGTGGGTGATAGCCCTGTACGCGAAAATCTCTTAGTCATGAAATCGAGTAGGACGGAGCACGAGAAACTTTGTCTGAATATGGGGGGACCATCCTCCAAGGCTAAATACTACTGACTGACCGATAGTGAACTAGTACCGTGAGGGAAAGGCGAAAAGAACCCCGGAGAGGGGAGTGAAATAGATCCTGAAACCGTATGCGTACAAGCAGTGGGAGCCCACTTTGTTGGGTGACTGCGTACCTTTTGTATAATGGGTCAGCGACTTATTTTCAGTGGCGAGCTTAACCGAATAGGGGAGGCGTAGCGAAAGCGAGTCTTAATAGGGCGTCTAGTCGCTGGGAATAGACCCGAAACCGGGCGATCTATCCATGGGCAGGTTGAAGGTTGGGTAACACTAACTGGAGGACCGAACCGACTACCGTTGAAAAGTTAGCGGATGACCTGTGGATCGGAGTGAAAGGCTAATCAAGCTCGGAGATAGCTGGTTCTCCTCGAAAGCTATTTAGGTAGCGCCTCATGTATCACTGTAGGGGGTAGAGCACTGTTTCGGCTAGGGGGTCATCCCGACTTACCAAACCGATGCAAACTCCGAATACCTACAAGTGCCGAGCATGGGAGACACACGGCGGGTGCTAACGTCCGTCGTGAAAAGGGAAACAACCCAGACCGTCAGCTAAGGTCCCAAAGTTATGGTTAAGTGGGAAACGATGTGGGAAGGCTTAGACAGCTAGGAGGTTGGCTTAGAAGCAGCCACCCTTTAAAGAAAGCGTAATAGCTCACTAGTCGAGTCGGCCTGCGCGGAAGATGTAACGGGGCTCAAACCATACACCGAAGCTACGGGTATCACGTAAGTGATGCGGTAGAGGAGCGTTCTGTAAGCCTGTGAAGGTGAGTTGAGAAGCTTGCTGGAGGTATCAGAAGTGCGAATGCTGACATGAGTAACGATAATGGGTGTGAAAAACACCCACGCCGAAAGACCAAGGTTTCCTGCGCAACGTTAATCGACGCAGGGTTAGTCGGTCCCTAAGGCGAGGCTGAAAAGCGTAGTCGATGGAAAACAGGTTAATATTCCTGTACTTCTGGTTATTGCGATGGAGGGACGGAGAAGGCTAGGCCAGCTTGGCGTTGGTTGTCCAAGTTTAAGGTGGTAGGCTGGAATCTTAGGTAAATCCGGGATTCTAAGGCCGAGAGCTGATGACGAGTTATCTTTTAGATAACGAAGTGGTTGATGCCATGCTTCCAAGAAAAGCTTCTAAGCTTCAGGTAACCAGGAACCGTACCCCAAACCGACACAGGTGGTTGGGTAGAGAATACCAAGGCGCTTGAGAGAACTCGGGTGAAGGAACTAGGCAAAATGGCACCGTAACTTCGGGAGAAGGTGCGCCGGTGAGGGTGAAGGACTTGCTCCGTAAGCTCATGCCGGTCGAAGATACCAGGCCGCTGCGACTGTTTATTAAAAACACAGCACTCTGCAAACACGAAAGTGGACGTATAGGGTGTGACGCCTGCCCGGTGCCGGAAGGTTAATTGATGGGGTTAGCTAACGCGAAGCTCTTGATCGAAGCCCCGGTAAACGGCGGCCGTAACTATAACGGTCCTAAGGTAGCGAAATTCCTTGTCGGGTAAGTTCCGACCTGCACGAATGGCGTAACGATGGCGGCGCTGTCTCCACCCGAGACTCAGTGAAATTGAAATCGCTGTGAAGATGCAGTGTATCCGCGGCTAGACGGAAAGACCCCGTGAACCTTTACTATAGCTTTGCACTGGACTTTGAATTTGCTTGTGTAGGATAGGTGGGAGGCTTTGAAGCGTGGACGCCAGTCTGCGTGGAGCCATCCTTGAAATACCACCCTGGCAACTTTGAGGTTCTAACTCAGGTCCGTTATCCGGATCGAGGACAGTGTATGGTGGGTAGTTTGACTGGGGCGGTCTCCTCCTAAAGAGTAACGGAGGAGTACGAAGGTGCGCTCAGACCGGTCGGAAATCGGTCGTAGAGTATAAAGGCAAAAGCGCGCTTGACTGCGAGACAGACACGTCGAGCAGGTACGAAAGTAGGTCTTAGTGATCCGGTGGTTCTGTATGGAAGGGCCATCGCTCAACGGATAAAAGGTACTCCGGGGATAACAGGCTGATACCGCCCAAGAGTTCATATCGACGGCGGTGTTTGGCACCTCGATGTCGGCTCATCACATCCTGGGGCTGAAGCCGGTCCCAAGGGTATGGCTGTTCGCCATTTAAAGTGGTACGCGAGCTGGGTTTAGAACGTCGTGAGACAGTTCGGTCCCTATCTGCCGTGGACGTTTGAGATTTGAGAGGGGCTGCTCCTAGTACGAGAGGACCGGAGTGGACGAACCTCTGGTGTTCCGGTTGTCACGCCAGTGGCATTGCCGGGTAGCTATGTTCGGAATAGATAACCGCTGAAAGCATCTAAGCGGGAAACTAGCCTCAAGATGAGATCTCACTGGAACCTTGAGTTCCCTGAAGGGCCGTCGAAGACTACGACGTTGATAGGTTGGGTGTGTAAGCGCTGTGAGGCGTTGAGCTAACCAATACTAATTGCCCGTGAGGCTTGACCATATAACACCCAAGCAATTTGCGAACTCGAGAGAGACCAGATTGCGGTGTGTGAAGACGCAATGAACCGAAAGTTCGACGCTCACAAAACACCACGATCTATCACATACCCAATTTGCTGAAGCGAGGCCAGCTGGCCACGACTCAGTACCCGAATTTCTTGACGACCATAGAGCATTGGAACCACCTGATCCCATCCCGAACTCAGCAGTGAAACGATGCATCGCCGATGGTAGTGTGGGGTTTCCCCATGTGAGAGTAGGTCATCGTCAAGATTAAATTCCGAAACCCCAATTGCGAAAGCAGTTGGGGTTTTGTTTTG
>NZ_MPOR01000081.1:0-5827 GCF_001896155.1 Pseudomonas sp. FSL W5-0203 | reverse complement strand
GCGAAATGTACTGGGCCATGGCCCAACTCTTCATGCAACAAGGCCCGCAAGCCCTGCCCGCTTTTCCCCGCCCACCTCGTGACTGGAACAACGAAGACGTGACCTTCAATCTCGCGCGTCGCTTGGCCCCCAAAGTGCGATGGCCAGCCGAACTAGACCTGGAGTCACGCACAGCCTCCTGACACTTCGTCAATGCAAATCAGCCCACAGCGGACGAATCAGTTGGGTTGATTGAACACTTGAGCACGCTGTCGCACGCCAACCGCCAATCGAAAGATGGATGTCAGCCTGGAGAGATAGCTCCTACGCCGCTGCCAATTACTTCCGACGGCCCCTTCTGAAAATCCTAACAGCCACGAAAAATGACGAGCCCTTTTCAGCAATTAACGTTATGTATTCGGTTGTTCAGGGCAAGAAGCCCACGTCCCCATTCATCTCATGAAGAACTACCATCATGCTGGATACTTCGTTTTTTCCTTCATTACCTACCGTCCCGGGTACACCCCTGCGTCCTCGACAGCTCAGCCGAGAGGAAGAGCGACTGGTGCGCTATTACCGTTGCTTGTCGGAACAGGATCGTGAAGCGGTGCGCTGCCTGATGTTTGCGGTCAGGGAAACCAGCCGCTCCGAACACCCTCACCCCTTAACAATGACGCCAGCATGGAGCTGCGAACGATGAGGTACCTGCGGGGTTGGGCACGCTGCCAAAGAGCCTGCCGCCCCCAGCCGCATGAGCATCGCTACTCGCTTGTCTCCCGAAACTTCTCCCCCAGCCCCGTCCCCAGCCACTGGGCATTGACGCTCAGCAACCGTGCAATCCTATCGAGCCACGCGTGTGGAATGCCCCGCGAAAACCAATTGGTCAACCGCTGAGGGGTGACCTTCAAGAACAGTGCGAAATCCATTGGCGAGATCTTGCACTCCCTCAACAACATCCGCAGACGCACGCCGGAACATTCGGCGCTGACCGCCCGAAGCGTCATTGATCGTCGCCCCGCACACGCTTCTTTCCCTTGCTCAAAGACCATTCCTTGCTCCTTGTGTAACGCCATATCTTTCTTCGCCCCATTCACAACGCGGACTCATTGAGTATAAACATGGCGTCCATCAGGTCCAGTTCCTATGCCGCAAAGCCCACCCCAACGCGACAGCTACGCCTGCTGTAGCCGATTTCCTTCAGCCTCGGAACAGCCTGCCGTGGGTTCCGTCTCGATTTCTTCCAGGTGATTGTGAGAGCAATTGTGCGCTCCTAGACTCCGCAGCCGTAGGGCAATCCCTGCCCCTCGAAGATTCCCACGGTCGGCACGTCGCACCGCGCCGTGCCGCCGCCACTGGAAGGAGCCACACCCATGACCAAGTCCTCGACGCCCCTCTTACTACTCGCACTGGCCAGCCTGCTAACAGGCTGCTCCACCACTCCCAATGTTTTGCAGATGCACAAAGTCACCGCCGAAGCGATTGGCCTCGCCTCCACCGATGAGCTGACCATGGGCCCGGTGACCAAAGGCAAGGAAGACTTCCTGGGCGGTGCTGAACTGACGTTTAAAGCCACAACAGCAAAGGGGCGCGTATTCAACTGCTCGACCTTCATGACCCCTGGCATCCTGCTTGAGCCGCCGACGTACTCGCGACTGACCTGCACCAAGTAAGCCCGATACTCCGGAGCGGGCATCTCGTGCACAGGTCATGCAGATAGATGCGAGCAAGCAAGCGCGCGGCAGTCGTCATATGCGATGAAAAGCATCCATGACAGATATTTCTTACAGACCAAACGCATGAACGCGCAGGACGCGTCCTGATTGCTCCCACGTTATTGAAGCGCACGGATGACGCTGCCTAGGATGTGCCCACTCGCTCGTTTGATTGAGCCTTGGCCCTCCCAGCGTCCACGACAGGAGTCGATTGACCATGTACAACAACATCACCCTCGGTTTGCGAAAGCGCCTGCTCGCAGGTTCGACCTTCGCCCTCTTATCGCTAAGCGCAGCCCCCGCAGTGGCCACCGATTGGTGGATGATCTTTGGCACCGGCGACACGCCTAACAGAGACCTGTTCTTCGCCGATGCACAGTCGGTAAAAGCCACACAACAACACCCGCAAAACACACTGCTGACAGTCGTGCAGGTGTTTGAAAGCCCCAACAGTCCCAACTACGTGAGTTACGCGCTGGAGCTGCAATGCCCGGAGCGACAGCTCAGGGTGAACTCGGCCACCGCCTACCTGCGCGCCGGGGCCACTACGGTGCTGCCGGCGCCTAAACGCTGGGTGCCGGTGCCCAAGAGCTGGCTGGAGCGTGGTTATGATTTCGCCTGCGCACCGGGCAAACGCAAGTCCAACAACATGATGCCGATGGGCGTCGGCTCGATCGACAACACTCAACTGGTGGCGATCACGCAGCAAGGCCTCTTCAACCAGTTGCCGGGTAATCAGCCAATCCGCATTGAATCCAGGAAGAGCAGCACCGAGGACGTGATGCGCGACCTCAACTTCCTCTTGGGCGCCCCTGAAAAAAAATAACCTTCAGCGCCGACTGGCACGCTTGAACTATGAGTGATCGACATGAAATACACAGGCGCATTGGCCCTGGCCCTCGTGCTGCTGCAGACCGGCTGCGTCAGTTTTGACACCGTCCCGGAAATGTACGCGCGCAGCCAATGGAAAGGCCGCCCGGCGCAGGACGCCATCAATTTCTTTGGTCCACCCCAAAAAATGGATCGCACCGCGGACGACCAGCATGTGGTGATGCAGTGGTACCGGGACACGTCGTACAACAGCAATGAGGTGGTGGCACAGAGCGCGGAAAGACAGGGCAACGTGATGGTGCACACCAACTATTGGGCAACCGTCAATAACCCGAATCGCTGCATCCTTTCCATCACCGTCGATCAGGACAGAAAGATTGTCGGGTTTGAAGCCGATGAAGGCGAATTGCTGCTGTCCAGTGGCTGCCAGTCGGTCAAGTTTGGGCCGCCTTAGGCAACCGACGCTGAGACAGGCTAGTGGAAACACCTCCTACAAACGTCATGTTTTACTCTTGAAGGATCGTCCTCGACAATGAAATCCGTCATCGTCGCCATCGCCCTACCGCTCATTGCAGGCTGCGCAACGCCGAAATATTGGGAGGCCACCGGCGGCAACCCGTCCGACGGGCTTGTGCAACTCTCCTACGTCCATACGCCGTTTGAGTACGGCCAAATCCGGGCGTCCCAAGGGTTGGCGATTGCCACGGGGCGCTGCCAATTTTGGGACTACCAACGCGCTGAACCCGCGGGCAAAGAAAAATCCGAGTGTCGCACCATGGGGCCTTTCCACTGCCTGGAAACCACAGTCACTCAGGATTACCGCTGCCTGCAATGACAGCGGCCCGGCCCGCCACGCACTCAGGTCCCACTCTTGACCTTACTCCAGACCCGCGTACGCACACGCTCCAGTTTCAAGGGCAGCGGCTCCAGTGCAAACAGCGTATCGAGCACTGCTTTGGAAGGATACACCCCCGGATTATCGCGCACCTTCGCATCAACCAGCTCTTTGGCGTCCTTGTTGGCATTGGCATAGCTGAGGTAGTTAGACGATGCGACGATCACCGGCGGGCGCAGCATGTAGTCGATGAACGCCAAGCCTTGTTGTGGGTTAGGTGCATCGTTGAGCAACACCAGGTTTTCCACCCAGATCGGCGCGCCTTCCCTGGGGATGCTGTACTGAATCCGGCGACCATTGCCGGCGGCATCGGCGGCTTTGCGTGCGTCCATCACGCCGCCCGCCCAGCCGACGACAGCGCAGATATCGCCGTTGGCTAGGTCGGTGATAAAGCGCGAGGAGTCGAAGTAGCGGATGTACGGGCGCAGTTTCAACAATAGGGCCTGGGCCTTCACATAGTCGTCCGGGTTCTGGCTGTTATAGGGCAGCCCCAGATAGTGCAAGGCGATCGGGATGATTTCAGCGGGTGCATCCAACATAGCTACGCCGCACTCGCCCAGCTTGGCGAGGTTTTCTTCTTTGAAAATCAGGTCCCAAGAATCTACCGGTGCGTTGTCACCCAGGAGCGCGTTGACTTTGGCGACGTCGTAACCGATGCCGGTGGTGCCCCACAGATAAGGCACGGCAAAACGATTACCGGGGTCGTTACTGCTGACCTTGGCCAGGATATCCGGATCCAGATGTGACAGGTTGGGCAGTTGCGAGCGATCCAGTTCCTTGAGTACGCCAGCCTTGATCAGGTTCGGCAACAGGTCGCCGGTAGCGACCACCACGTCATAGCCACTGCGCCCGGCCATGAGTTTGCTTTGCATGACCTCGCTGTTGTCGAACACATCGTAGGCCGATTGAATGCCGGTCTGCGCCTGGAAATCCTTCAGCGTAGTGGGCGCGATGAAGTCATACCAGTTATAGATATTGACCTTTGACTCCGCCGCCTGAGCGCAAGCCATTACGCCGCTGATCACGGCAGCCAGCCCCCATTGCATGCATCGAATAGCGATCATCACGAACTCCTGGGCCGGCACCTGCGCGCCAGCTGATTATTGTTATGGAGGGTATAAGCGCAGTCAGCGAATAAGCAGTTCACGGCGGCCGTCAGGGTGCTCGACAGCCTCTCCTTGCAGTTGCAGTCGACGATCATTGAGGTAGTGATAATCCCTGCGAGCCGCCTTGATTTGAGCAAGGTCCAGGCTGATCACATGACGTGTTTCTTCGCGCCCGGCTTCGTACAGCACGCGTCCAAACGGGTCGACCACCGCACTGCCGCCGGCGAATACCAAACCGTCATCGCCCTGCCCTGCGCGGTTGACCATCACGCAGAACATCTGGTTCTCCTGGGCCCTGGCCATGATCGCAGTGCGATGCACTGGGCCGTAGGGGTCCATGTTGCCGTTGGTGACGATGATCAATTCAGCACCCAACTGCGCAAGCGCCCGCGCCGTTTCCGGCAGCTCGATGTCGTAACAGATCAGCAGGCCGACACGCACGCCGTTCCAGAGCGTGGTGACAAAGCGATCACCCGGTGTAATGTCGGCGCGCTCGGAGGGCCACAGATGGGTTTTGCGATACCGTAATGCAATGCCCTCGGGTGTAATCAATACCGAGGTGTTGTAATAGACGTCCGCATCCCGTTCGACCAAGCCAATCACAACCGACACATTGCGTTGGCGCACCGCCTGTTGCACGGTTTGCAGCGTCGGGCCGTCCAGGGGCTCGGCAACGTTGGCCAGTTGTTCGCCACCGACGAAGCCCATCAAATGGGTTTCGGGGAATACCAGCAGGTCGGAGTCTGTGCTGCAGTTGGCGATGGCCGCCAAAGCACGTGCAACGTTGTACGCCGTATCGCCGTCGCGTCCGGCTAACTGCATCAATTCAATCTTCATCAGTGATCCTTCCGCGCAGTTCAGCAAGTTCTGAAAGAGTATGGGCGGCGCTAACGAAGCGGAACATCACGTCGAAGGGGTACCCCCGTGGGGGTAGTGAGATCAAATAACACTCAGATCAAAGCAGACCGTTCATAAGACAATATCATCGTTACACCCGTGCTCACCGGCCCTGAGTGTGCGTTCACGGTGGTACGAATGTGTGGCGCACGCTTAGGGGGCTTACTGATCGACCCAACGCCTTTAGACATAGCGTCTAACATGCGCTGGAAAGCAGACCCCGAACGTCACGGCCGTTAACCCCTCAATGATATGCAACCACACGCCTGAGGCCTGCTCGGTTACTTTCGCCAATGCGAACTGCAGATAAAATTATTCATAAGAGAGGGCGGTTGCAGGAGCTGAGTGCAACACGGTTATTGAATTGAAGCCGGAGCATCATGCCGCATTGCCATGGAATTTTGCAT
>NZ_MPOR01000080.1:0-5999 GCF_001896155.1 Pseudomonas sp. FSL W5-0203 | reverse complement strand
GCCCGCTTCCACAGGGGATCTGTGCCAGGCGCTGATTTTGTGGGCAATACATGACCAATGTGGGAGCTGGCTTGCCTGCGATAGCGGTGGCTCAGTTGAATATTCAGTGACTGACACACCGCCTTCGCGGGCAAGCCCGCTCCCACAGGGGAATGTGTTCAGGCCAGCGCTTTCTCGTGGGGTTCGATCACGCTGTAGCGGTTCGCTGGCACTTCCAGGCCGAGATTGTCCCGTAGGGTGTGGCCGCTGTACTCGGTACGAAACAACCCCCGCTGTTGAAGCACCGGCACCACCCACTCAGTGAAATACTGCAAGCCATCCGGCAGTACCGAATTGATAATGAAACCATCGCTGGCACCGCTCTCGAACCAGGTTTGGATCGCATCCGCGACCTGTTGCGGGGTGCCGACAAAGTCGCGCAGGGGCCGTGAGAAACGCAGGGCTACTTCGCGCAGGGTCAGGCCTTCGTCACGGGCCAGTTGCTTGATACGCTCGGAGCCACCTTTCTGGCTGTTGGCGCCCAGGTCGCCCAGTTCGGGAAAGGGCGCATCCAGCGGGTACTGGCTGAAATCATGGTCGTTGAACGGTCGGCCGAGGGCGACGATGGCGTCCTCCACAGTGACCAGCGCCACGGCTTGCTGGTAGCGGCTTTCCACTTCGGCGGCATCGCGCCCGACAATCGGGCGGATACCCGGCAGGATCGACAGGCTGTCCGGGTCGCGGCCAAAGCCCTTGGCGCGGCGTTTCAAATCGGCGCTGTAGGCCTTGGCCTCGTCGATAGTTTCCACGTGCACAAAAATCGCATCGGCGTTTTCAGCGGCAAAGTTACGCCCATCCTGCGAAGTGCCCGCCTGGAAAATCACCGGTTGGCCCTGGCGCGAACGCGCGATGTTCAGCGGGCCTTTGACCGAGAAGAACTCGCCCTTGTGGTTAAGCGCATGCAACTTGCCTGGGGTGAAGAATTCGCCGCTGTGTTTGTTATAGGCAAAGGCGTCGTCCTCCCAGGAATCCCATAGGCCCTTGACCACATTCAAATGCTCCTTGGCGATGCGGTAACGCACGGCGTGGGGCGGGTGTTCGGCCTTGCCGAAATTATCGGCGGTGCCGCTCAGCCACGAGGTGACTACGTTCCAGCCAGCGCGGCCGCCGCTGATGTGGTCCAGGGAGGCGAACTGGCGTGCTACCTGGTAAGGCTCGGTGTAGCTGACGGTCACGGTGGCGACCAGGCCGATATGAGTGGTCAGCGCGGCCAGGGCCGAGAGGATCGTCAGCGGCTCGAAACGGTTGAGGTAATGGGGGCTGGACTTGGGGTGGATATGCAGGCTGTCGGCGATGAACACGAAGTCGAACCGGGCGGCTTCGGCCAGTTCGGTCTGCTGCTTGTAGAAGCCGAAATTGGTGCTGGCGTCGGGTTGTGCCTGCGGGTGGCGCCATTCGCCCCAACCGTGGCCGACACCGTGCACCATGGCACCGAGTTTCAATTGACGTGGCTTGCTCATGTTCTGCTCCTTAGCGCGAGGCTTGTTCGAGGGGGATACGCTTGGCGTTGAAGCTGGAATCGAAGCCCTGGGAGACGTCGATGTGTTTGCTCAGCAGGCCTTCTTTTACATAGGTGTCGGCGGTGGCTTGCAGGCCATGGATCACCGTATCGTCAATCGTGACCGGGGAAAGATGGGTGTCCTGGGCCACTTCTATATGCACGGCCAGTGGCAGGCCAGTGATCTTGGCCTGGGCAGCGGCGTATTGCTCGGGATGGGTATTGGCCCAGGCGTAGGCGCGATCAATGCGGGCGACAAAGTCGTCCAGTTGCACGCGCTTGTCGGCAATGGCTTGGCCGGTGGCGGCGAAGTACAGATGATTGCTCAGCAGGTGCTTGCCGCTCACCAGCACGCGAGCATTGCTCTGTGAGGTGACCACGGTGGTGTAAGGGTCCCACGTCGCCCAGGCATCGGCGGTGCCGTTGTCGAGTACCAGCCGGGACTCGGCGGGCAGCAGGAAGATGAACTGCACATCCTGGGTGGTCAGCCCGGCATCGTTCAGGGCCTTGATCGCCAGGTAGTGCCCGATGGAGCCGCGCCCGGTGACGATCTTCTTGCCCTTGAGGTCGGCCGCGTTCTTGATCGGCGAATCCTTGGGCACCAGCAGCGCCGTGGTGTTACGGCCTTCGGCATGGATGATGCTGATCACCTTGATCGAGGCACCGGCGCCGAGGGCGAACACATAAGGGGCATCGCCCAGGGCGCCGATATCCACAGCGCCGGCGTTCAGCGCTTCGCCCAGGGGCGAGGCCGAGGGGAATTCCGACCATTTGATCTCGTAGGGCACGTTCTGGCTTTCGCCCGAGGCTTCCAGCAGCGCCTTGATCGTGGATTTCTGGTTGGCCACGCGCAGCGGTTGCAGGTCGCCAGCCTGGACGGTGGAAAGCAGGCCGAGGGCGAGGGCAGCGCCCAGCAACAGGCGTTTGAATGGAATGGCGTACAGCATGGGAAAAACTCCAGGCGTTGGGTAAAGGAAAGTACCTCCGCCTGGAGAAGGGGTCGGTTGAGCGAAACGGTGCAGCGGTGAATCAGATCACGTAGAAACCATGGGTGCCGTCGCGGGCCAGTTGTTCCACGAGGCCGAACTCCCAATCCAGGTAAGCCTGCATGGCTTCCCGAGGGTTGTCGGTGCCTTCGTAAGGGCGGCGGTAGCGGTCGATACGCGGGGACGCCAAGTGGCTTTCGCCTGACTCAAGGGGCAGTTGCGCTTGGATCCAGCCGGCCGTGCCGTCCTGCAGCAAAAAGACCGGCTTGCCGGTGAGGGCCTCGACTTCCGGCACGGCTAGGCGCGCCAGTTGGCTGCTGCCGCAGGTCAACACATAGCGCTGGGCGCTCGGTACCTTGCTCAGGGCCTCGGGCAGTTGCGCGCGTAGCACCCACCGAGCGCCGGGGATATGACGTTTCACGTAGTTGGCGCTGGCCGTGAAGTCCAGCACCTGCGTGTCGCCATGGCCGAGCCAGTCGGCAAGGGTGTGGGGGCTGATCAGTTCGGCCTGGGGCGGCGGCGGTACTGGCGCGACCCATGCGCCGCGCTCGCTGAAGTGCTCCGCTTGCAGGTCATCCAATACGTACACCTGCCAGCCCAACTGGGCCAGCCACGACGCGGACATATTGGCGCGCACACCGTCGTCGTCCACCAGGACCAGGCGCGCACCGCGCACACTGGCAACGTGGTCGGTTTCCTGCACCAGTTGCCCGCCCGGGGTGGCGCGGGCGCCCGGCAGGTGGCCGGCTTCGAATTCTTCTACGGTGCGCACATCGAACAGGTAGGTGGTGCGGGTCGCGTCCTGTTGCCAGCGCTGCAGATCATTGAGCGTCGCACGCTTGACCCCGGCTTTATCGGCAACACCATGTGCCTTTTGGGCGGCGAGTTGGCGATGGTTTTCCGAGGTCGGCGCAAAGCGGCGCGCCTGGCCATGGTCGAGGGTCTGCCCGGCCAAGGTCCAGCCGATGGTGCCGTTGCGCAGGGCTGCCACCGGGTTGGGGAGGCCGGCGTTGATCAACGACTGAGTGCCGATAATGCTGCGGGTGCGCCCGGCGCAATTGACGATGATGCGCGTGGCTGGATCGGGCGCCAGCTCACGGGCGCGCAACACCAACTCGGCCCCCGGCACGCTGATGCTGCTGGGGATGCTCATGGTCTGGTATTCGTCGAAACGGCGCGCATCGAGCACCACCACATCGGCCTGGCTGTCGAGCAGGGCCTGGACCTCTTCGGCGGCCAGGGACGGTGTGTGGCGCTGGCTCTCCACCAGTTCGCCAAACGCCTTGCTGGGTACATTGACGTCGATAAACAGCTCGCCACCGGCCCGACGCCAACCGTCCAGCCCATCCTCCAGCAGGCTGACCTGGGTGTAGCCCAGTGCAACCAGGCGTTCGGCGGCGCGCTGGGCCAGCCCTTCGCCGTTGTCGTACAGGGTGACTTGGGTATCGCGGCGTGGAATGCGCGCGTACACCTCCAGTTCCAGCTTGGACAAGGGAATATTCGCGGCGAACAGCGGATGGGCCTCGGCAAAGGGCGCTTCTTCGCGCACGTCGATCAGCGCGACTTCTTCGCGTGCCAACAGGGCCTGGCGAATCTGCGCAAAGCTGCGGGTCGATAGGGTGGTCATAGGGCAGGGCTCTTTTCTTTGGACAGGTCCCAAATGTTCGGGAGATAGGCGTTGGAATAACCGGAGATAAACAGTTTCTCGCTGCCGTCGGGTTGATACACCGCCCGGCGCACCGCGCCGATATTGGCGCCGTATACGTGGATGCTGATGGACACTTGGTCGCCGTGGGCATTGCTGACCTGATGGATATCGCCGACTTTGGGCGACACCGCCTCGACCTGGCCCGGCAGCAATTGCACGGGTTCGCCTTGCGCTACCAGGCTGCCGCCCGGTGCCCGGGCAAACCCCTGGGAAACCTCCGCGCCGCGCAACATACCGATCAGCCCCCACACCCGGTGGTCATGAATCGGCGTGCGTTGCCCTGGCCCCCACACAAAGCTGACCACGCTGAATCGCTGGCGCGAATCGGCATGTAGCAAGAATTGCTGGTAGCGCTCGGGGTCGGGCTGGGCGAATTCGTCGGGCAGCCAATCATCGTGGCTGACCAGTTGCGCCAGCAGCTTGCCGCCACGGTGCAGCAGGTCGCCTTCACGCGGGTTGCCGTCGATCAATTCCGCCAGGGCGCCTATGAAGGCTCTGAGTCTCTCGGGGTGTCGGGCCTGGGTCATGACCATTCCATCGGGCTGTTGGTATGCTTTTATCTAAGCATAATGTTTATTTTTAATATGCTATCTTTTAATGATTAGCTTATAGCCGGAGGTAATTTAGAACCGGTTTGAATAGTGTTAGACGTTATTGATCACTGGCTGGGCTATCCAGACCTGTGTGCGGCCACTATGCTTCACGCACATCTTAATGACTGATCTGTATGTGCGGCCCAAATGAAAATTGACGATATCGATGCCTTTGTCGAAGTGATTCGTTGCCAGTCCATCAGCCATGCCGCCGCGTCGTTGCAGCTGACCCAGCCAGCCATCACCCGCCGCGTGCAGAACTTCGAGCAGGCTCTGGGAGTGGAACTGTTCGACCGCAACACCAAGCCCCTCAAGCCAACGCTGATCGGTACCCGTGTCTATGAGCAATGCCGGTTGATCCTGCGCGAGATGGATGCCCTGCGCGAACTGGTGGCCACCGATGCACCGCCCACCGGCGTGCTGCGCCTGGGCGTACCGCAGACCATCGGCGATGTGGTGCTGCTGGACGCACTCAAGCACCTGCGCAGCGAATACGCCGACTTGCGTGCCCAGGTTGCCACCGGCTGGGGCAGCCAATTGGTCGGCAAGATCGAACGCGGCGAACTGGATGCGGCGGTGGCGTTGTTCCCCGCGGGCAAGATCTTTCCGGACAACCTGGTCGGTGAGTCCATCGGCAAGATGGAGTTGGTGGTGGTCTGTGCCAAGGCGCAATTGCCGAAGAAGCCTTGCAAGCTGGCGGACGTGTACCAGAGCGGTTGGATCCTCAACCCGGACGGCTGCGGGTTCCGTGCGGGGTTGCAGCGCACCTTGTCTGACCAGGGCCTGGCGCTGCGGGTAAACCTGGAAACCTTTGGCACTGAACTGCAACTGGGCCTGGTGGCCGACGGCCTCGGCCTTGGCCTGGTGCCACGTCCGTTGCTGGAACGCAGTGCTCATCGCGAGCAGTTGGCGGCGATGCCCCTCAAGGACTTCAAGCCGGTGATGGATTTGTGGCTGATCTATCCGCATTTTCTCGGCAACCTGCAAGGGCCGGTGGATGCTTTTGGTCAATGGGTGGCAGACGCTTTGCACAAGATCCGCAGCGCTGCCTGACGCTCTGCCAGCCGACGCTTATCCACCTGACACCCCGCGATTAAACTGTGGGAGCTGGCTTGCCTGCGATAGCGGCCTGACAGTCGATACAGTTATACCGAGTACATATCCATTCCTGCGGT
>NZ_MPOR01000110.1:0-312 GCF_001896155.1 Pseudomonas sp. FSL W5-0203 | reverse complement strand
CTGTGCAACGGTGACGCAGAGCGTCACGGGATGCATTACCACGCAGAGCGTGGGAACGATCAATGGCGAGCGATCAAGGCAATCCCCGTGGCCGAACGCGAACAAGACCCGACCACTGATACCACCAGTTTGCCGCCGCTCTACCCCAAGTAACCCCCGAGCCTGCTCGTTCCCACGCTCTGCGTGGGAATGCCGCCCCGGACGCTCCGCGTCCTGGTTTTACGCCCTGTGCAACGGTGACGCAGAGCGTCACGGGATGCATTACCACGCAGAGCGTGGGAACGATCAATGGCGAGCGATCAAGGCCATCCC
>NZ_MPOR01000007.1:0-190943 GCF_001896155.1 Pseudomonas sp. FSL W5-0203 | reverse complement strand
GGGCAATGATCACCGCCATCAGACTGTCGGCGTCGGCTACCTTCTTCGCATAGCGTGGCTGCAATGGTGTCAGCGCCGACAGGAACTGGCACTGGCCGTTGACGAAGCGAAACACGTCGGCGACATCGCAGTATGGCAGTTGCTCGTAGAGAGCTTGCTCGCGCGCCTTCTGGTTCTCCCCCTTGGGCTTGCGCCAGGTCAGTCTCTGCGTGTCCTTGTCGTATTCCAGGTGCGTCAGCTTGCCCTGTTTCAGCTCGCGATTGAACGCCACCCATTGCGCACGCAACTCGGCCGCCAGTGCATCGAGCTGGGCACTGACCGGCTGCCGCAGGAAGGGGATGTCCATCTGCGCGAGCACGGCGGCTTTCTCGTCCATCGAAACCAACTCGTCGGACAAATGCCGGTGCTGCAAGCTGTCGTCAATGTAGAGCTCGCCCGCCTGGAAGCGTTTCCTGACCTGACGGTAAAGCCAGAATTCGTAACGATCGGCATGCAGGCCTGTCGGCGTGCCTTCGGCATCGAACATCAGCAGGTACGGACGCAAGCGTTTCGGCAGCGTTGCCGCCGGACATTCGTCGAGTGGCCGTTGTGATAGGCGCTGCTGCTTGGCGAACACGCTCTTGGCCCAAGTCAGCGCCGCGAGCCATGGGTTATCGGGGGCCGTGCCGGCGAAGTCGAGCGCGACGTACAGCGGCCGTAGATGGCGTCGAATGCGTTCGGCCAGGCCGTCCACCGCCTGCCAGTGCAGCGCCAGTTTGTTCAGTGGCTTGACGCTCATGCGCTGCGCCGTGTTTTGCAGCAATTCCCTGGACATGATTTTGTAGGCGCGTTGGCGCACCTCGCCGAACGGCGTCGGATCGGCCACGCTGTCGTCCACGTACAGCGACAGCAGGCGGCCAACCTGCGGCGTTTCCTGATGGCGTCGCAGCTGTTCGGCGACAAAGGACTGTTTCGCACCCGTGCGGCTCTCGTCCTCAAGTTTTTTCATGTGGAAGGCCATCGCGTCGACCAGGTTGTCGGTGAGCTGCCGGTAACGTACCCAGGCATAGCACAGCAGGTAGAGCCGGGTCTGCTCCGCCTTCAGGTGGCGCAGGTCATGGACGGTATAGAAGTTCGCCAGGCTCGCGTAGTACAGCAGGTTCTGCTGCGAGATGCCGAGCTTGGGCAGCAGCGCCTTGGCGATCCCGTGCAAGGACTTCAGCGTGGCGCGCTTCTCGCGCTCCCCTGCCATCTGACGCCAGCCGAAATCTTTAGCGTCCTGCTTGAGCGCTGCCAGTTGAGACAGGGTGTCGTCACGCACCAGGAGCTGGCCCAGCGCAGCTTTGGCCGATTCGTCCAACACTTCTGCCAGCAAGCCGCCCAAGCGCCTGCGTTCGGTGGACAGGGCTTCACTGACCAGCTCTTGTAAGGTGGTGTGGCCGGGCCGGATGATTTTGTGCTCGCTGAGCCAAACGATCAGTTCGGCGGCCACGAATCCTGGCATTACGTCGCGCCGCACGATCTGTTCAGCCTGCTGTGCCAGTTGCGGCAGGAAGCTAGCCGCCCACGACCGGTAGCCGAACAGTTCGGCGATCTGACCCCTCTGGCTGTAGTGCTCATGCTTGGTGATCGCCTTGCGTTCGAACGCTTCGCCGTGGAAATAGCGACTCAGCACGAAGGCGCAATCGTCCTCGACCTCATGCCAATCGAAGCGGAAGAAAGCATGCTTGGCCTTGAAGTAGCCGATCTGCAAGACGCAATAGACTTGGGCCTGCAGGCTAGGCCGGCTGCTGGCGAACGCCAGTTCAGATTCGGTCAACGCCAGGTATTCCAGCCGCTGAGCATCGTCGAAGTCCGGTAGGCCGTACAAGGCTTCCTGCTCTGCGTCAGAAAAGACGGTGAGTAGCTTATTCTTGTTGCTCATCGACCGTCCTTCCCGCACCACGCCAACCTGCTCGCGTCAATGTTTCGATCAACGTAGTGCGCTTGACATTGAAGTTGCGGCACACCGCCGCCTTAGACATGCCGCCATCGAGCGCGGCGACGATGGCGTCCAGCTTCTCACCAGTGATCGCCTGCGGCCGGCCGCCGATCCGGCCGCGTTTGCGTGCGGCGGCCAAGCCCGCGACGACGCGCTCCTGAATCAAGGCGCGCTCGTACTGCGCGAGCGCACCGAACACCTGGAACAGGAATTCGCCCGAGGGCGTCGTAGTGTCCAGGTTCTCTGTCAGCGAGCGGAACGCCACCCGCTTGTCCTTGAGCGAAGTCACAATGGCGAGCAGGTGCGACAGCGAGCGACCGAGCCGGTCGAGTTTCCACACCACCAGCACATCGCCGGCTCGAACGAACTCAAGCGCCCGCGCCAAGCCGGCACGGTCATCCTTCGCGCCAGAGGCACGATCCTCAAACAGGTGACGCGGATCGACGCCGGCGGCGAGCAGCGCGTCGCGCTGCAAGTCCGTGCTCTGGCGGTCGGAGTCCGACGACACGCGCATGTAGCCAACCAACATAGGCGGATAACCATCAAAAACAGGTTTCCGCATAATAGTGAATAGCGATAGAGTTTTCCGTACATTTTTGAGGGGGTGTTGCACAGGTAGCACAGCGGCGGCTGACAGCCTGTCGCAAAACAAATGTTTTACGACACCTCCTTGAGGTTGCCGCGTTTACATCATTACCTGAACAGGTATAAAATTCCGTCATGACAAACAAAGAAAAACCGCTCGAATGGATCGCGAGCAGCCACAAGGATTTGATGGCGTTGCCGTCCGACGTGCGTCGCCGTTTCGGTTACGCGCTCTCGTTGGCGCAGATAGGCGATCAGGATGACGCAGCAAAGGTGCTCAAGGGGTTCGGTGGTACCGGCGTGCTGGAGGTCGTCGAAGACGATGCCGGCGGCACCTATCGAGCGGTATACACGGTCAAGTTTGCGGAAGCGGTGTTCGTCCTGCACTGCTTCCAGAAGAAGAGCAAGAGCGGAATCGCCACGCCAAAGGCCGACATGGACATCATCCGCGCTCGGCTGAAGGTGGCCGAGGTATTGGCACAGGAGCTACGAAATGCAAAAACGAATCATTGAAGGCGTCGAGGTTCAGCGCAGCTCGGGCAACGTCTTTGCCGACCTTGGACTGCCTGACGCTGAAAAGCTCAAGATCAAGACCGGCCTGGTGGTCGAGATCAGGAGGGCCATGCGCGCCCTTGGGCTGACTCAACAAGCGGCGGCCAAACGCATGGGCATCCCGCAACCGAAGGTGTCGGGCATGATGCGCGGCGACTTCACCAATCTATCCGAACGCAAGCTGATGGATTGTCTGAATCGCCTCGGCTACGACATCGAAATCAAGGTACGGCCAGCAGCCGAGCCGATCGGGCATCTAACGCTCGCAACCGCTTAATCGGAGCTCTCCTGATGGCAGCCCGCATCACCGACGACGAATGGGACGAACTGACTCCCGAGAATTTCGATACCACGGCACTGCTGCGTGCAGTCGATGCCGTGGACGTGCTGCGCGGCGATTTGAATGACAGCGCAGACGGCGCACCTCCGCAACTGCGCACCGACCTGTTGAAGCTGCATCAACTGGCAATGGCCGCGTTCAACGAGGGATCACGCAGCCGAGTGGCTTAGCTATTTGATCTCGCCGTGGATCTTCAGGATCAGGTTGATCATCTGATGACCTCGCTGGAACAAGTGCAAGAAACCCTGTCCCGGTTGACGGCGCTCTACCCAGAAAGCCTGTCCTGAATGTTCTTGGAGACAACCACATCATGAGCCGCAGCCGCCGCAAAACGCCCATCGTTGGGCACACGACCTGCCGTAGCGAGCGCGAGGACAAGAAACTCTGGCATCAGCGCTGGCGAACCCACGAGCGCACCGCGCTGGCCAGCGCGTCGCCGGAAGCTCTATGCGCCCATCTGCCTCTACTGGAAAACCAGGTCAGCAACGTCTGGTCGATGGGTAAGGATGGCCGCTCCTACTGGCCCATCAAGCGCCAGGCCGCCACGGCGGATCGCATTGCCAACCACAAGGGACGCAATCCGCAAGAGCGCGCCTCCCTGAAAAAGCGTCTGCTGCGCAAGTGGATGAGCAAATGAACCTGTCCACCATCGAGGCGCTGGCTATCGCTTGGGCGCGAATCGCTGAAGAAGCAGAACTCCCAGCCGGCTACGAGGGCACGGCGACGCCAGAGGCGCATCGGGCCTGCGAGGTGATCCAGGAGCGGATTCGAGAGCACGTCGTCGCCACCAATGACATGCGGCTGTTCGGCCTGCTGCACCTGCTTGGGCAGGCGTCGCTGCGCATGGAGCAAGCGCTGTGGCCGGAAGAATATGCGCGGATGACCCGCGAGGTCGAGGAAGCTCTCCGAGAGGCCGACGACCCCAACGCCAAGTCGTACACCCACGAAGAAGTCATGCAGGCGATGCAGGAACGC
Source organism: Pseudomonas sp. FSL W5-0203 (assembly GCF_001896155.1). NCBI lineage: Bacteria > Pseudomonadati > Pseudomonadota > Gammaproteobacteria > Pseudomonadales > Pseudomonadaceae > Pseudomonas > Pseudomonas sp. FSL W5-0203. The sequence continues at coordinate 186,531 of NZ_MPOR01000007.1, read as the reverse complement.
ATCGACCGAGCGCGAGACAAAGCCATGTTGATCGGCTGACGGAAATTTCGGCGGTTCCGGCTGATCCAAGAATCTTGGCGTGACCTTACCTCCGCTCTACCGCTGGGTGCCAGCCTCGGCGCACGCCTAACCACCCAACTCAGAAAGGAAAATAAGTTGGTAAAACGCATTCCCGTATCCGAGCTTCGTCTCGGCATGTACATCCACAAGCTCGCCGGCTCTTGGGTTCGACACCCATTCTGGCGCGGCAGCTTCCTGCTGACCGAGCCTCAGGATCTCTCTGCCATTCGAGAATGTGGCGTCGGGGAGGTCTGGGTCGACTTGGCCAAAAGCCAAGTCGACCCAGAGAGCCCAGAGAGCCCAGAGAGCCCAGAGCCCAGAGCCCAGAGCCCAGAGCCCAGAGCCCAGAGCCCAGAGCCCAGAGCCCAGAGCCCAGAGCCCAGAGAATTGTCGGAGGAGCAATCTCTGCCGTCTAGTCCACTAAGCAAGAAAAGTGACGGCGCAACCTCAATGGAGAGCGAAATGTGTTATGCACGGAAACTCTGTCTTGCGGCCAAGTCCCAAGTCATGGACATGTTCCAGGAAGCCCGGCTTGGCAAGGCCGTCGACCCAAGCACGACGTTGCCGCTGGTCGGAGAAATCGCTGCCTCGGTGCTGCGCCAACCTCATGCCCTCATCAGCGTCGCACGCATCAAAACGCACGACGATTACACCTACCTGCACTCGGTTGCCGTCTGCGCCCTGATGCTATCGCTGGCCCGGCATCTCGATCTAGACGAGGAGCAAACGCGCCTGGCTGGCATCGGCGGACTGATGCACGACCTAGGCAAGGCCGCGATGCCGCTGGAAGTGCTTAACAAACCAGGCAAGCTCACCGATGCCGAGTTCGCCATCATGAAGCGCCACCCTGTGGAGGGCGCAAAGATGCTGCGCGCAGGCGGGGCCGAGCCCGGGGTGGTGGACATTGCCCTGCACCATCACGAGAAGATCGACGGAACCGGCTACCCGGATCGCTTGGCCGGTGACGCCATTTCACTCCTGGCCCGCATGGGCGCAATCTGCGACGTCTATGATGCCGTGACGTCGGAGCGAGCCTACAAAAAGCCGTGGGACCCGTCCGCGGCGATGCGGCAGATGGCCAAGTGGGAGGGCCATTTCGACAAACGCATCTTCCACGCCTTCGTCAAGGCCGTGGGCATCTACCCCGTCGGCTCCTTGGTTCGCCTGTCCTCTCAGCGTCTGGCCGTTGTCGTTGAGCCGGGAATGGAATCACTGCTGACTCCCAAGGTTCGCGTGTTCTTCTCGCTACGCTCGAGAGAGCCGATCCCGATGCAGACCATCGACCTGGCGGCCACGAGTTGCAAGGACAGTATCACTGGCCCCGAAGACCCGACGCTCTGGAACTTCAAGAACCTCGACGACTTGTGGATGGAATAGCCCCCACAAAACGACGGCCCCGTGAGGGAGCCGTTGAACATCGTCGAGCGATGCCCGTCCAGGGAGGGATGGCCGAGCTCGATTCTCCAGAAGGTAGCTGGTGACACGAGTGTTGAGCCCACCCAACTAGGGTGACGGAAATTTCTGGGGTTCCGGCTTACATCCCCAGGTATCTCATCGGGTTTCTCAGCGTAAGAAGGTGACCCAGCATTGCGCCCTTCGTCGCGGCGAGCAAGAGGGATTGGCTTATTTGTATTGTTATACTATAACATAAAAGTACAGCCCGACCCGCGAACCCCTTCCCATGACCGAACACGATCTTTTGGCCCAACCAGCGGCCGACTACATGAATGAGGCCCAGCAGCGCTTCTTCCGCGAATTGTTGCTGGCTCAGCGTGATGACCTGCAAGCCCGTATCGACGCAGAGTTCCAGGCGCTGCGCGAGCAGGAAACCAACAGCGATCTGGCGGATATCGGCAGTGCCGAAGAGCAACGCCAATGGCAACTGCGCCTGCTGGAGCGCGAAAAGAAGCTGTTGGACAAGATCGACGATGCCCTGGAATTGCTGGCCCGTGGCGAATACGGCTGGTGCCGTGAAACCGGCGAACCCATCGGCCTGCAACGCCTGCTGCTGCGCCCCACCGCCACCTTGTGTATCGAAGCCAAAGAACGTGAAGAGCTGCGCGAACGCCATAAACGGGCAGTTTGACCGGCCAACCTTGATGAGGAATACCTGATGCCCAATCGTCTCCCTGTGACCGTGTTGTCCGGCTTTCTCGGCGCCGGTAAAAGCACGCTGCTCAATTATGTCCTGCGCAACCGCGACAACCTGCGGGTGGCGGTGATCGTCAACGACATGAGTGAGATCAACATCGACGGCAGCGAGGTGCAGCGTGATGTCACGCTCAATCGTTCGGAAGAAAAACTGGTGGAGATGAGCAATGGCTGCATTTGCTGCACCTTGCGTGAAGACTTGCTTGAAGAGGTGGGAAAACTCGCCAAAGAAGGTCGTTTCGATTACCTGCTGATCGAATCCACCGGTATTTCCGAACCTTTGCCCGTGGCCGAAACCTTCACGTTTCGCGATGAAAACGAGCAAAGCCTGGCCGACATTGCACGCCTGGACACCATGGTCACTGTGGTCGACGGTATGAATTTCCTGCTCGACTACCAGGCTGCAGAAAGCCTGGCTTCACGGGGCGAAACCCTCGGTGAGGAGGATGAACGTTCCATCACCGACCTGTTGATCGAACAGATCGAATTCGCCGACGTCATCCTGATCAGCAAGATCGACCTGATCAGCAGCCGCGAGCGCGAAGAACTGATGGCCATCCTCGAGCGCCTCAACGCCCAGGCGGAAATCATCCCGATGGTCATGGGCGAAGTGCCGCTGAACAAGATCCTCAACACTGGCCGTTTCGACTTCGAACGCGCCGCCCAGGCCCCGGGCTGGTTGCAGGAATTGCGCGGTGAGCATGTGCCGGAAACCGAAGAATACGGCATAGCGTCCACGGCTTACCGTGCGCGCCGGCCTTTCCATCCACAGCGGTTTTTCGACTTTATCGACCGCCCCTGGGTCAACGGCAAGCTGTTGCGCTCCAAGGGTTTCTTCTGGTTGGCGAGCAAACATCAGGATGCGGGCAGTTGGTCCCAGGCGGGCGGGCTGATGCGTCATGGGTTTGCCGGGCGTTGGTGGCGCTTTGTGCCGAAAAGCCAGTGGCCTCAGGACGAAGAAAGCGTGGCGGCGATCATGACTAACTGGCAGTTGAGCACGGGTGACTGCCGTCAGGAACTGGTGTTTATCGGGCAAAACATCGATTTTGTCCAGATGCGTACCGAGTTGGACGCCTGCTTGCTCAACGATGAAGAAATGGCCCTGGGCGTCGAAGGTTGGCGCCAGTTGCCCGACCCGTTTGGCCCTTGGTATGAGCAGGTCGCCTGATGCTGGCCCCGGTCATTCCCCTGCGGCCCGTCATCCGCCAGACACATGGGGAAACGCCGCTGGCGCTGTCCGATATCCTCAATGACGGCGTCAACCTGGCCATCTGGCAGCGCCAACTGCCCCTGCATATCGCTGAGTTTGGCGCTTTGCTGGTGGCGCTCAATGAACCGTTGGCCGAGTCCTTGGTGGTCGAGTTGGTTAGCGAAGACTGCGTGCTGAACTTGCAAGGTTTGGCGTCCAGTTGTCACGATCTTGAAGGCTATGATGGGTTTATCGCCGATGTGTCGTGGCTGGTCAGTGCATTCGCCTGTCTGCTGGGCGCCAAGCGCATCGGCGTGCGTTTACGGCTATTGGACAAGGCCATGTGCCCGCGCTTTCACGTCGATCACGTGCCGGTTCGGCTGATCACCACCTACGCCGGTATCGGTAGCCAATGGTTGCGCGAAGGCGTTATGGACCGGCGCACATTGAGCCAGGCGGATGCCGAGCCCACTGAGCGCATCGAGCAGATTCATTGCGGTGAAGTGGCGCTGCTTAAAGGCACCAAATGGCACGGCAATGAAGGACATGGGCTGATCCACCGCTCGCCAGCGCTCAAGGCCGATGAGCGACGGTTGATCCTGACGCTGGATTGGCTGGCATAACCGCGTAGGATCAAACGCTCTAAACGGCCTGAACCATGCCTCATATGCTGCAGAACATTCCTACCCATGTGATTGCCGGGCCCTTGGGCGCCGGCAAGACCAGCCTGATCAAGCACCTGCTTGCCCAGCGCCCGGCCAACGAGCGCTGGGCGGTGCTGATCAACGAGTTCGGCCAGATCGGCCTGGATGCAGCCTTACTCACCCAAGACGATGACGGTATCGCCCTGGGCGAGGTGGCAGGCGGCTGTTTGTGTTGTGTGAACGGCGCACCGTTCCAGGTAGGGCTGGGCCGCTTGTTGCGTAAGGCTAAGCCGGACCGGCTGTTTATTGAACCCTCAGGCCTGGGCCATCCGGCGCAATTGCTCAAGCAACTGCGGCAGGCGCCATGGCAAGACGTGCTGGCCGTGCAGCCTTGCGTGCTGGTACTCGATGCCCAGGCATTGGCGGCGGGCAGGCCGTTGCCCCAGGCACAGCAGGAGGCGTTGACCAGTGCCGGCCTGCTGGTGCTGAACAAGGACGAGACGCTGACTGCTACGCAACGTCAGGCGATCGAAGCGCAATTACCCGATTGCCCGCGCCATTGGACATGCCAGGCGCAATTGCCACTCGACCGGTTGCCCGGTTTGAAAGCACAGGCCCAAAGCGCTGTGGATAACTTTGCGGTGCCTGAAGCAGTGGGGCAAATGCCGGCGATCTGGAGCGACCCTGGGCTGCCGATCTGTTTGAGCCAGAGCCAGGATGGCGGCTGGAGTATCGGCTGGCGCTGGCACCCAAGCCAGCGATTCGATGTTAGCCGTCTGCATCAGTGGCTATCGAGTTTGGGCTGGTGCCGGGCCAAATTGGTTATCCACAGCATTGACGGCTGGGTGTCCGCCAACGCTGTGGATAACAGCCCACTGCACTGGCAACCCAGCGCTTGGCGGCGCGATTCACGTGTTGAGTTGATCTTCAGCGCACCACAGGACGTGGCCGCATTGCAAAGCGCCCTGGCAGCCTGCCGTTACTGATGTTTCTTGCTGGCGTGGTCCTGGCGCCACTGGCTCAATTCGATGATCTCGGCGCTGGGCAGCGGCTCCTTGGTTTCGAACGGGTAGGGCGCCAGTTCGATCTGCGCGCTGTGGGCGCCGAATTGGGTGATGACCCCGGCGTGCCGGGTTTCGCCGGTCACCGTAAACTCGAAATTATAGATGCGCGCCAGGCGTCGGCGGCCATTGGCATCCTTGACGAAACCGATGCGTTTGAGCGCCACGGCACCGTCGAGCAGCTCGATATCGAGCTTGGCGCAATGCTGCTTGACCCGCGCCAACGCCCGTTCACGCAAGCCGTGGTTGTGCCAAACCCAGGCGGCGCCGGTGGCCAGCAGCATCAAGACGAAGATGTTTCCCAGGGTCAGCATTCCATGAACTCCAACAAAGTGAGCGCAGCTTAACTGTGTCGCCGGTCTGTCGTACAGGCTGCGTTTAGTCGCATACTGCTCGGCCAGAAATTCAACGGTTTTACGGAAATCTCCCGCATGAAACGTACACCTCACCTGCTTGCGATCCAGTCTCATGTGGTCTTCGGCCACGCCGGAAACAGCGCCGCCGTGTTCCCCATGCAGCGGGTCGGGGTGAATGTCTGGCCGCTCAACACGGTGCAGTTTTCCAACCACACACAGTATGGACAGTGGGCGGGCGAAGTGTTGGCGCCGCTGCAAATTCCTGCGCTGGTGGAGGGTATTGCCGCGATTGGCGAGCTGGGCAACTGTGATGCGGTGCTGTCCGGGTACCTGGGCAGTGCAGACCAGGGCCGTGCCATCCTCAGCGGTGTGGCGCGCATCAAGGCGATCAACCCCAAGGCGCTGTACCTGTGCGACCCGGTGATGGGCCACCCGGAAAAGGGTTGCATCGTGCCGCAGGAGGTCAGCGATTTCCTCTTGGATGAGGCTGCCGCCATGGCGGACTTCCTGTGCCCCAACCAACTGGAGCTGGACAGTTTTGCCGGGCGCAAGCCGCAATCGCTGTTCGATTGCCTGGCGATGGCCAAGGCCTTGCTGGCGCGCGGGCCCAAGGCTGTGTTGGTCAAGCACCTGGATTACCCAGGCAAACTGCCAGAAGGGTTTGAAATGCTGTTGGTGACGGCCGACGGCAGTTGGCACTTGCGTCGGCCCCTGCTGGCGTTTCCGCGTCAGCCAGTGGGCGTGGGCGACCTGACGTCCGGGCTGTTCCTGGCGCGGGTACTGTTGGGGGATAGCCTGGTGGCCGCTTTTGAGTTCACCGCTGCGGCCGTGCATGAAGTGCTGCTGGAAACCCAGGCCTGCGCCAGTTATGAACTGGAACTGGTGCGGGCCCAGGACCGTATTGCCCACCCTCGTGTGCGCTTCGAAGCTACACCGATCAGCCTGTAAGCACACAAAACCCAATGTGGGAGCGGGCTTGCCCGCGATGGCGGTATCTCAGTCAAAGCGATGTCGACTGAACCACTGCTATCGCGGGCAAGCCCGCTCCCACATTTTTTTGAGTTGATTCGCCGCTTGGAGTTTACGGCGCGTCGGCTTTGATTTCCCGGTAGCGCTTTTCCAGTTCCTGGCGAATCTGCCGACGTTGCTGAGCCTGCACAAAGCGGCGCTTGTCCTCGCTGTTCTGCGGCTGCAAGGGCGGTACGGCGGCAGGTTTGCGCTGGTCGTCCACGGCCACCATGGTGAAGAAGCAGCTGTTGGTATGGCGCACCGAGCGTTCACGGATGTTCTCGGTCACCACCTTGATGCCCACTTCCATCGACGTATTGCCGGTGTAGTTGACTGACGCCAGGAAGGTCACCAGCTCACCGACATGAATCGGCTCGCGAAAAATCACCTGGTCCACCGACAGCGTGACCACATAACGACCGGCATAACGGCTGGCGCAGGCGTAGGCCACTTCGTCGAGGTACTTGAGCAGCGTGCCGCCGTGCACATTGCCAGAGAAGTTGGCCATGTCAGGGGTCATCAGTACCGTCATCGACAGCTGGGCGTTTCCGGGTTCCATAGCACACTCACGGGTTGTAGGCATTGGTTGGGGGGAGGCACCTCTGCGGGTACTCAAAGTCTTTGCAGCGCCATCCCTAACGGGACGCCGTCAGGCGGCTTGCCGTCACGCGCGCAGCGATCTGTTTCCATATATTGCACCGGCTTTCCAGCAGAAGTCGCGGTGTTACCCTTCAAAAGCCCTTCTCAGGGCTTTTCTTACGATCAAGGCAGACTTTTCCGACCCTTCAAAGGCGCGGCCAGAAGTGGGAAAAGCGCCGGCACCCTCAAGGAGCCCCTCGCCATGCACGCCATCAGCTTTATCCAGGACTTGGCCGTGATCATGCTGGTGGCAGGGGTGGTCACTATCCTGTTTCACCGCTTCAAGCAGCCGGTGGTGCTGGGCTACATCGTTGCCGGCTTCATTATCGGCCCCCACACCCCGCCGTTTGGCCTGATCCACGATGAAGACACGATCAAGACCCTGGCGGAGCTGGGGGTCATCTTCCTGATGTTCTGCCTGGGCCTGGAATTCAGCCTGCGCAAGCTATTCAAGGTAGGGGCCACGGCGTTTATCGCGGCGTTCCTGGAAATCGTGTTGATGATCTGGATCGGCTACGAGATCGGCCGCTGGTTCGACTGGAGCACTATGGACTCTCTGTTCCTCGGCGCGATCCTGGCAATCTCCTCGACCACCATTATCGTCAAGGCCCTCAACGACCTGAAGATGAAAGACCAGCGGTTCGCCCAGCTGATTTTCGGCGTGCTGATTGTGGAGGACATCCTGGGTATCGGCATCATTGCGTTGCTGTCGAGCATTGCGGTGAGTGGCACGGTCAGCTCCGGCGAGGTGTTCTCCACGGTCGGCAAGCTCTCGCTGTTCATGATTGTCGCCCTGGTGATTGGGATTTTGCTGGTGCCGCGCCTGCTGGCTTATGTGGCCAAGTTTGAAAGCAACGAGATGCTGCTGATCACTGTATTGGGGCTGTGCTTCGGTTTCTGCCTGTTGGTGGTGAAGTTGGAATACAGCATGGTGCTCGGAGCCTTTTTGATCGGCGCAATCATGGCTGAATCCCGCCAGTTGATTAAGATCGAGGGTCTGATCGAGCCCGTTCGCGACATGTTCAGCGCAATTTTCTTCGTGGCGATTGGCTTGATGATCGACCCGCAGATTCTGCTGCAATACGCCTGGCCCATTGCGGTGATCACCGTGGCCGTGGTGCTGGGCAAGATGCTGTCGTGCGGGCTGGGCGCGTTTATCGCCGGCAACGATGGTCGCACCTCGCTGCGGGTTGGTATGGGGCTGTCACAAATTGGCGAGTTTTCTTTCATCATCGCGGCGCTGGGGATGACCCTGCAGGTCACCAGCGACTTTCTGTATCCCGTGGCGGTGGCCGTTTCGGCGATCACCACACTGCTGACTCCCTACCTGATTCGCGGGGCCGACCCGCTATCATTGAAGATCGCCGCACTGATGCCCACGCGAATGAGCCGAGTGTTCGGCATGTATGGAGAATGGTTGCGCAGCATTCAGCCTCAGGGCGAGGGGGCGATGTTGGCCGCGATGATCCGCAAGATCATCCTGCAAGTCGGGGTAAACCTGGCATTGGTGATCGCAATCTTCTTTGCCGGCAGCTTTTTCGCAGGGCGCATCGGTGGGTATCTGGAAGGCTGGGTCAGCGATCAAAGCTGGCAGAAGGCGTTGATCTGGGGCGGGGCGCTGCTAGTGTCGTTGCCGTTTCTGATTGCGGCGTATCGCAAGCTCAAGGCGCTGTCGATGCTGCTGGCGGAGATGAGCGTGAAGCCAGAGATGGCCGGGCGTCATACCCAGCGTGTGCGAAGGGTGATTGCGGAGCTGATCCCCCTCTTGTCGCTGCTGGTGATCTTCCTGCTATTGGCAGCCTTGTCGGCCAGTATTCTGCCGACCAACAAGTTGCTGGTGTTGATTGCCGTGGTCACGGCGGCGGTGGCTGCAGTGCTCTGGCGCTGGTTTATCCGTGTGCATACGCGGATGCAGGTTGCGTTGCTGGAGACGCTGGACAACCACAAGGATACGGAACACTGACTGGCGTTGGCGGGGGCTGCTTTGCAGCCCAGCGGGAGCAAGCTCCCTCGCCACAAAAGCTATCAAGTATCAGCTTTCCAGCCAGACGTCCCGTGCCCAGTGCCACACCGATTCCCAGGTTTCTTCGGTGACCAATTCTTCTTCGGCGGACCACAACACCACGGTGCCGTCTTCTTCGACGCAGTAGTAGTCGTCGCCGTCCTGGCAGATCGGGATCAGGCTGCGATCAACACCGGCATCCCAGGCGTTGGCCGCGACGTCCGGCAGGTAAGTGTGGGACTGCGGGTCGGTGACGGTCACTGGCTCCAGGCTGCCATAGACTACGTCGCTGACGGTCAGCAAGAATTCACGGAAGACAAAGGGGATGTCGATGAACAGTTGTTCCTCGATTTCCACCAGCAGGTCTTCGTCAGGTAGCTCCAAAGGAACCGGGACCGGTTCGTTGGCTTCACGCAGTTGTTCGATGATTTCTTCCACGGCCGGGATCCTCTTGCTAGATGGCGCGGTTTATAGGGGCGTTTTATACAGTAGCTCGCTATAAGTGCAACCGTGAAATAGAAAACCCCGGACATGTCCGGGGTTTTTGTTACCGCTTGCTCAAACGCGCAGGTATTAGCCGTTCTGGCGGATACCGGCGACCAGCCATGGCTGGTCGTCGCCCTGGGCGCGTTCCATGTTCCAGCTTTCGCTGAACACTTCGCCCTGGTCGAAACGCGAGGACTTCGACACACCGCTGAAGGTCAGGGTGGCGATGGTCTTGTCGGCACGATCGTCCACGCCATCGAGCTGTACGCGCAGGTCGTCGATGTAGGTCGACTGGAAGGCGTCACCGATCTCGGCACGTTCGCGCTTGAGGAACTCCAGCAGTTGCGGGGTCACGAACTCGGAGATCTTGTCCATTTCGTTGGCATCCCAGTGCTGCTGCAGGGACTGGAAGTGGCTGCGGGCCGCTTCGACGAAACGCTCTTCGTTGAACCAGGCCGGTGCGTTGATCACCGGACGGGCGGCAGGGGCTGCCGAACCACCGAAGATCGAACCCATGGCAGGCTTCTGTTCGAACGCTTCACGCTGCATCGGCGCGCCGGCTGGAGCCAGGTGCTCCTGCTGCTTGCGGCGACGGGCGGCGATAAAGCGGAAGACCAAAAAGGCGATGACGCCCATGATCAGGATGTCGAAGATCTGCATGCCCTGGAAGCCGTCGCCCATGAACATGGACGCGAGCAGGCCACCGGCGGCGATGCCGGCCAGTGGGCCCAGCCAGCGCGAAGCACCGCCGGCCTTGGCAGCAGCGCCAGCGGCACCGGCTGCGCCTGCAGTAGCCGCAGCACCGCCCGCACCGGCGGATGGAGCCATTTGGCTGGTCTGGTGAGTCGGTGCCGCGCCCGAGCTTTTGCCGCCACCGAAGCGTTTGGCGTTGGCGTCGAGGCTCATCGTCAGGCCGATGCACAACGCCATGGCGATGCTAAGAAAACGTTTCATATAGGGAATTCCCATTTGTGGATTGCACGCGCGCCATGTTGCACAGGTGTCGTGGCAGTGGCTAGCGGCATAATGTTTCGGGCTTTTGCGTAAGACCAAATCCGAAGGGTCTGTAGGACTAATTATAGATATTGGCCCGCACGCCTCTAAAACAAGGGTGGGCCAATAATCTTCATGTTACGCAGTGTTTCATGATGGTGGGCTTATTGTGGCCAGCTCAGACCGCTTCGAGCTTGGCGTAACCCATCATCAGCCACTTGCTGCCCTCGGCGAAGTTCACCTGCACCCGGGCCTGGGCGCCGGCGCCTTCGAAGTTGAGGATCACGCCTTCGCCGAAGATCGCATGCTTGACCTGCTGGCCCAGGCTGAACGGGGTTTCCGGTATTTCGGAACCGGCAAACATGCTGCTGGAGTTCTGTTGCTGGCCACCGCCGAACGGGCGGCTGACGCTGTTGGACAAGCGCACTTCCTGGATCAGCCCCTTGGGCACCTCACGTACGAAGCGCGACACCTTATTGTAGGTTTCGCTACCGTACAGGCGTCGGGTCTCGGCGTAGGTCATCACCAGGTTCTGCATCGCCCGGGTAATGCCCACGTAGGCCAGGCGGCGTTCTTCTTCAAGGCGGCCGGGTTCTTCCAGGCTCATCTTGTGAGGGAACAGGCCTTCTTCCATGCCCACCAGGAACACGTAAGGGAATTCCAGGCCTTTGGCGCTGTGCAAGGTCATCAGCTGGATGCTGTCTTCATGCTCGTCGGCCTGGGTATCGCCGGCTTCCAGCGAGGCGTGGCCCAGGAAGGCGGCGAGCGGCGTCAGCTCTTCGTCGTCCTCGGTGTTTTCGAACGCGCGGGCGGCGCTGACCAGTTCCTCAAGGTTTTCTACCCGGGCCTGGCCTTTCTCGCCTTTTTCCGCTTCGTGATAGGCGATCAGCCCGGACTGCTCGATCACGGTCTGAGTCATCAGGTGCAGTGGCATCTCTGCGCACTTGGCGGCCAGGTTCTCGATCAGCTCGACAAACACCCCCAACGCCCCGGCAGCACGGCCAGTCAGGCCTTTGTTGGCGATCAGCAAGCGCATGGCTTCCCACATCGACACATCGGCATGGCGCGCATGGTCGCGGATCGCTTCAACGGTTTTCTCGCCAATGCCACGCGCCGGGATATTGATCACCCGCTCCAGCGCCGCATCGTTACCACGGCCCTCAAGCAAACGCAGGTAGGCCATGGCGTTCTTGATTTCGGCACGTTCGAAGAAGCGCTGGCCGCCATAGATGCGGTAGGGGATGCGCTCGCGCAGCAACGCTTCTTCCAGCACCCGCGATTGGGCGTTGGAACGGTACAGAATCGCGATATCGCTACGGGCCAGGCCGGTTTTCAGTGCGCTTTCGATGGTTTCCACCACATAGCGCGCTTCATCGTGCTCATTGAACGCCGCGTACAGGTTGATCGCTTCGCCTTCCCCGCCGTCGGTCCACAACTCTTTGCCCAGGCGCCCGGTGTTGTTGGCGATCAAGGCGTTGGCCGCCTTGAGGATCCCGGCGGTGGAGCGGTAATTCTGCTCCAGGCGGATGGTCACCGCGTCCGGGAAGTCTTCGGAATACTGGTAGATGTTCTCGATTTTCGCGCCGCGCCAGCCGTAGATCGACTGGTCGTCATCGCCCACCACCATCAGGCTGTCGCCGCCCTTGGCCAGCAGGCGCAACCAGGCGTACTGCACGGCGTTGGTGTCCTGGAACTCGTCCACCAGGATATGGCGGAAGCGTTTCTGGTAATGGGCCAGCAAACCGGGGTTGTCGCGCCACAGGTCGAGGGCACGCAGCAGCAGTTCGGAGAAGTCGATGACGCCGGCGCGCACGCAGGCCGCTTCATAGGCCTCATAAATGCTGCGCATGGTGGCCAGGAACAGGTCGCCGCTGGCCTGGATATGTTGCGGGCGCAGGCCCTCGTCTTTCTGGCCGTTGATAAACCACTGCGCCTGACGCGCCGGCCAGCGTTGTTCGTCCAGGCCCAGTTCGCGGATCACGCGCTTGACCAGGCGTTGCTGGTCGTCGCTGTCGAGAATCTGGAAGGTCTGGCTCAGCCCCGCTTCCTGCCAATGCGCCCGCAACAGGCGGTGCGCCAGGCCGTGGAAAGTGCCCACCCACATGCCGGCCGGGCTGATGCCCATCAACTGCTCGATGCGATGACGCATCTCGGCAGCGGCCTTGTTGGTGAAGGTCACCGACAGGATGGAATGCGGGGACGCGTTTTCGACCTGGATCAACCAGGCGATACGGTGCACCAGCACTCGGGTTTTACCGGAGCCAGCACCGGCCAGGACCAACTGACGGCCAACGGGGGCCGCTACGGCCTGGCGTTGGGCATCGTTGAGGGAGTTCAGCAAAAGAGAGAGATCATCGCGCATCGACGCATTCTATGGGCCTTGGGGGGCCTGGGCAAATCCCAATGCCGGATGGTTGATGCAAAACACCTGCAGGCTAGCGACGCGGCGAACATTCTGACGGGGGTGATGACCGGTTGGTCATCGGCCGCAACCCGTGCCGTGTCTTGCTCAAGCGGTCTGGGCCAAAGGTTTGCGGCCGATCGCAGCGGGTTTTTTATGACTTGTAGCAGTTTGGCCCAGGCGCTTGCTTGTGTATGCTCCGTCGACGTTTCGGGCTCACCATTATAAGAACACCGCCTATGACCCTTAGCACCGACCTGTTTGGCCCCTCGCCGGCCCCAGCACAGGTCATCCGTAAACACTATGCAACCCAAATCGCGGTTGAGCGCACGCGCCTGCTCTATCAGGGCTCGTTGCTGCCGACGCTGCTGATGCTGGTCAACGGGCTGGTCTGCGCCTGGTTGCTGTGGAACCCCAATCAATACCTGCTGGACAGCGTCTGGCTGCTCTGGCTGCTGGCCCTGGTGGCGATGCGCGTGATTCAAGTAGCGGCCTTTGACTCGGCCATGCCCAGCCGGCAGGCCCAGCCCGTGTGGCGCCGTATGTTCATGCTCGGCTCGGCGGTCAGTGGCCTGACCCTCTCGGCTGCGGCCATTGCCCTGGTGCCCACGGACAGTTTCATGCATCAAGCCTGGGTGTTTGGCCTGATCGGCGCCGCCACCTTGTCGGCCAGCGTTGCCTATGCCGTGAGCTTTTGGGCCTACCTGTCGTTTGCCTTGCCGTGCCTGGTGCCGGCCATCGTCTACCTGTTCTGGAATGGCACACCGCAGCAACAAGGCTGGGGCGTGCTCGGGCTGATCCTGCTGGCGTCCCTGAGCCTGGTGGCGTGGCAGGTCAACCGCCTGATCCAGCGCGGGTTGTTGCGCCGTTTCCAGAACCAGGCCCTGATCGAGCATTTACAGCAGGCGCAGCAACGCAGTGAGCAGTTGAACCAAGACCTGGTGCGCGAAGTCGAGCAGCGCCGCGAGGTGGAGCAGAACTTGCGTGAAGCCCAAGTCGGCTTGCAAGACCGTGTGGCGCAACGCAGCCAGCAATTGGATGCTGCCAGCCTCGCCTTGAGTAAAAGCGAAGCGCGCCTGGCCATGGCCCTGCAAGCCAGTGAACTGGGCCTGTGGGACTGGAACCTGCAAACCGACGAGGTCCACCACACGCAACTCAAGGAGTTGTTTGGCCTGGAGCCCGAATACGTCACGGCGATGCTCAGCCACCTCAAACCGCGCTTGCACCCCGACGATCTGCCACTGCTCAAGCACGCGCTGGTAGAGCACCTCAAGGGTCGCAGCGAGGACTATCAGGTGGAATACCGGATACGTCATGGCGATGGGCATTGGGTGTGGATCGAAGACCGCGGGCGCGCCGTGGAGCGCACGCCCAGTGGCCGCGTCATCCGTATGCTGGGCACGCGTCGCGATATCAGTGCCAGCAAGGCCGTAGAAGAGCAGCAACGCCTGGCTTCGACGGTGTTCGAGGCGGCCAGCGAAGGCATTGTGATCCTCGACCCGAACTACGCGCTGATCGCCGTGAACCAGGCGTTCAGCCGCGTCACCGGCTTTGACATCGACGACATGCTTGGCCGCAACGTCGTGGAACTGCCCTGCAGTCGCGATGCGCGGCGCCACTTCCCGCTGATCCGCCAGGCATTGCTCAGCCACGGCACCTGGCAGGGCGAATTGGTGGAGACGCGCAAGAACGGCGAACTGTACCCGCAGTGGCTACAACTGAACGTGGTGCGCGATGTGCGGGGAAACGTCAGTCATATCGTAGGCTTCTTCGCCGATCTGTCCGCCCGGCGCGAGTCGGAGGAGCGCATGCGCTACCTCACCCACTATGACGAGTTGACGGGCCTGGCCAACCGTTCGCTGTTTCGCGAACGGCTGCGCGAGGCTCACCAGCGCGTGCGCCAAGGCGGTCGCAGCCTTGCGCTGCTGCATATCAACCTCGACCGCTTCAAATTGCTCAATGACAGCCTGGGCCATGAAGTGGCCGACCAACTGCTGCAGAAAATGGCGCGGCGCTTGATCAACGCGCTGCCGGAGGCCGACACCATTGCGCGCCTGTCCGGTGATGAATTCGCCGTGTTGTTTGACGCCTATGGCAACCTATCGAGCCTGGCGCGGGTGGCGACCCGGCTGCTGGCGAAATTGCGCGTGCCGGTGAATGTGGAGGGGCATGAACTGGTGGTCAGCGCCTCGATGGGCGTCAGCCTGTTGCCGGATAACGCACGGGAAATTTCTGCACTGGTCAGCCAGGCGAATATGGCGATGCAGCACGCCAAGCATTTGGGCGGGAATAATTTCCAGTTCTTCACCGACAGCCTGCAAGCCAGCACCCTGGAGCGTTTGCAGCTGGAAAACCACCTGCGCAAAGCCATCGACGAGCGTCAGCTCACGGTGTTTTACCAACCCAAGCTGTGCCTGGCGACGGGAAAGCTGAAGGCTGCCGAGGCGTTGGTCCGCTGGGAGCATCCGCAGTGGGGCATGGTGCCGCCGAGCGACTTTATCGGTTTGGCGGAAGAAACCGGCTTGATCGTGCCGTTGGGTGAATTTGTGCTGCGCCAGGCCTGCTGGCAGGCCTGCGAATGGCAGCGTCAAGGGCTGGCGCCGATTCGCGTGTCGGTCAACTTGTCGGTGCATCAGTTGCGCCAGGGCAAGCTGGTCAGCCTGGTACGCCAAGTGCTGGAAGAAACCGCACTGGACCCGCAATACCTGGAGCTGGAACTGACCGAAAGCCAGTTGCTCGACAGCGTTGAACACATCATCGCCACCTTCCAGCAACTGCGTGACCTGGGGGTGAAGCTGGCCATCGACGACTTTGGCACCGGTTACTCATCCCTCAGCTACCTCAAACGTATCCCGGTGGACTACGTAAAGATCGACCAGGCCTTTATTCGCGGGCTTGGCCAGGGGCGCGAGGATGCGGCAATCACCCGTGCGATCATCGCCATGGCCCACGGGTTGGCGCTCATGGTAGTGGCCGAAGGCGTGGAGGATCAGCAGCAGCTGGATTTCCTGCGCGGCGAGCAGTGTGACGAGGTACAGGGTTACCTGATCAGCCCGCCCATGCGGGCCGAGGGGCTGGCAGATTTGTTACGTAAAAATGCAGATTTTTCTTAGCGCAGCGTAGGCCGCCTTTATGGCTACATAGCGCCTGCCCGCTGAATCAGGGGGGAGTAGGGCGATTTAGTGATGCATCACACGGGCAAAACGACAATTCTTGTAGTATAACTACAAGCTTGCTACATCCCTGGCGCCTGCCAATAACAAGAGTCCTGCCCTTTGAACCTGTTGCAACATATCGCCCAGTCGCGCCACCTGTTACGCAAATCGGAACTCAAGGTTGCCGATCATGTGCTGCTTGACCCTGCGGCCGTGATGCACAGTTCCATGGCCGACCTGGCCCACAGCGTGGGCATCAGTGAGCCGACCATCGTGCGCTTCTGTCGCGCCATTGGGTGCTCCGGGTTTCAGGATCTGAAACTCAAGCTGGCGCAAAGCCTGGCTGCTGGTGCGAGCTTCGGCCAGTTTGCAATCCATGAAGACGACTCCGTCGCCGACTACAGCCTGAAAATCTTCGACACCACCTTGCACACCTTGATGGAAGTGCGCGAGAAGCTCGACCCGGTGGAGCTGCAAAAGGCCGTGACCGCGATGTCCCAGGCCCAGCGCGTCGAGTTCTACGGCTTCGGTGCGTCCGGCGCGGTGGCGGCCGATGCCCAGCACAAGTTCTTCCGCCTGCTGCTGACCGCCGCGGCCTACAGCGACCCGCACATGCAGGCGATGTCGGCGGTGACCTTGAAGCCCACAGACGTGGCCATCTGCATTTCCCAATCAGGTCGTTCCAAAGACCTGCTGATCACCGCCAACCTGGTGCGTGAAAGCGGCGCTTCGCTGATCACTCTGTGCCCAAGCCAGACGCCATTGGCGGAGCTCTCCACGGTGAACCTGGCGATCGACGTGCATGAAGACACCGAAATCTACACGCCGCTGACCTCGCGCATTGCCCACCTGGTGGTCATCGACGTGTTGGCAATGGGCGTGGCCATGGCCCGTGGCCCGAGCCTGGTCAACCACCTCAAGAGCGTGAAGCGCAGTTTGCGCAGCCTTCGCCTCTCGCCAAAATCCGTCAAAGCCCTCGACGACTGAGGGTCTGTGGGAGCTGGCTTGCCTGCGATAGCGGTCTGCCAGTTACCCTCTTCATTGCCTGATACACCGCCATCGCAGGCAAGCCAGCTCCCACATGGATTTGCGCCAGCTTCGCAAGATTCATCATCCTGTAACCCCCGCGCCGCCAAACCGTCATCCCCCGCGCCCATCCTGTACTCCCCGTACTCGCATTGGGAGACTCCAAATGACCCGGCCCTACGAAGACAGCAACAGCACCGTCAAGACCCGTCGTCAGCAGGAAGACCAGCGCCGCATGGCGTTCCGTCGCGCCATCGAAGATCGTTGCGAGGAGCGCCAGTTGCTCCAGAGCATCAGTGACTACCCGGAACTGCATTGGCAGGCACCCGTGGCTGCCCAGCGAAACGCTCAGCCAACGCGCTGATCTGCACCCGTTCGCTGCGAATAAAGCCCAGGAACGCATGGGCCACCGGTGACAGGCGTTTAGCCTTGGCCTGCACCAGGCACCAACTGCGGTACAGCGGCAGTTCTTCCACCGGCAGCTCCTTGAGCCCGCCGGTGGCCAGCTCCAGGTTCAAGGCGTGGCGCGTCAGCAGGGCCACGCCCAACCCTGCCGCCACACACTCACGCTGCGCCTCCGCCGAGGCCACTTCTACCGTTTGGGTGAAGTGCACGCGTTTTTCCTTGAAGTATTCTTCGCAGGCCAGCCGCGTGCCAGAGCCCGGTTCGCGGATGAGCAGGGTATAAGGCTCCAGGTCTTGCAGGCGCAGCGGCCCTTGCAGGCTCAAGGGATGATCCGGCAATGCCACGGCCACAATCGGGTTGTTGAGAAACGGCAGGAACTCCAGGCCCATGTCCTGGGGCACCATGGACATGATCACCAGGTCATCACGGTTGTCCGAGAGCCGGCGGATTACCTGGGCACGGTTGACCACCGTGAGCTGCAATTGCACTTCCGGATGCTGGCGCTTGAAGGCGGCGAACAGGTGCGGCACGAAATACTTGGCGCTGGACTCCACCGCCAGTTTCAGTTGGCCTTGCAGTGAACCCTGCATGTCCGACAGCTGCATATCGAGGTTTTCCAGGCGCCCGAAAATATCGCGGCTGGCCCGTTGCAAGGCTTCGGCGGCCTCGGTCATGTAGAGTTTTTTGCCGACATAGTCGAACAGCGGCTGGCCGACCAGTTCTTCCAGCTGGCGAATTTGCAGGCTGACCGCCGGTTGGGTGAGTGACATTTCCTCGGCGGCACGGCTGTAGGAACGCAAATCACACACTTCATTGAAGATCTGCAATTGACGCAATGTCATACGCATCAATGACTTACGCATTTTATAAGCCCTTGGCTCTTCGGTCGTCCGGCCAACTATAAGTCTTTACTTATACACAACCCAATAATTATTGATTTTTGTTAATTCTCCTGTGCGCATAGTGTGTGTCTCGCGACTGTCATGAAACATTTGGTCACGCGCCGACCCGCCTCAAGCGGGTCGAAGAACGCAGCAATCGGCTCAAGGGAATTTCCAAGTGATAAAAAAGATCCTGATCGCCAACCGTGGTGAAATTGCCGTACGAATCGTGCGTGCCTGCGCCGAGATGGGCATTCGCTCGGTCGCGGTTTATTCGGACGCCGACCGCCACGCGTTGCACGTCAAGCGTGCCGACGAAGCCCACAGCATCGGTGCCGAGCCACTGGCCGGTTACCTGAACCCGCGCAAGCTGGTGAACCTGGCGGTGGAAACCGGCTGCGATGCGCTACACCCCGGCTACGGCTTCCTGTCGGAAAACGCCGAATTGGCAGATATCTGTGCCGAGCGCGGCATCAAGTTCATCGGCCCGTCGGCAGAAGTGATTCGCCGCATGGGCGACAAGACCGAAGCGCGCCGCAGCATGATCAAGGCCGGTGTGCCAGTCACGCCGGGCACCGAAGGCAACGTTGCCGACATCCATGAAGCCCTCACCGAAGGCGACCGTATCGGTTACCCGGTGATGCTCAAGGCCACCTCCGGTGGTGGCGGCCGTGGCATTCGTCGTTGCAACAGTCGCGAAGAACTCGAGCAAGCCTTCCCCCGCGTGATTTCCGAAGCCACCAAGGCCTTCGGTTCGGCGGAAGTGTTCCTGGAAAAATGCATCGTCAATCCCAAGCACATCGAGGCGCAGATCCTCGGTGACAGCTTTGGCAACGTGGTGCACCTGTTCGAGCGTGATTGCTCGATCCAGCGTCGCAACCAGAAGCTGATCGAAATTGCCCCCAGCCCACAGCTGACCCCCGAACAGCGCGCCTACATCGGCGACCTGTCGGTGCGCGCGGCCAAGGCTGTGGGCTACGAGAACGCCGGTACCGTGGAGTTCCTGCTCGCCGAGGGCGAGGTGTACTTCATGGAGATGAACACGCGGGTGCAGGTGGAACACACCATCACCGAAGAAATCACCGGCATCGATATCGTTCGCGAGCAAATCCGCATCGCCTCCGGCCTGCCGTTGTCGGTCAAGCAGGAAGACATCCAGCACCGGGGTTTCGCGTTGCAGTTTCGTATCAACGCCGAAGACCCGAAGAACAACTTCCTCCCAAGCTTCGGCAAGATCACCCGTTACTACGCCCCCGGCGGTCCCGGCGTGCGGACTGACACGGCGATCTACACCGGTTACACCATCCCGCCGTTCTACGACTCCATGTGCCTGAAACTGGTGGTGTGGGCGTTGACCTGGGAAGAAGCCATGGACCGCGGCCTGCGTGCCCTGGACGACATGCGCCTGCAAGGCGTGAAGACGACCGCCGCCTACTACCAGGAAATCTTGCGCAACCCGGAATTCCGTAGCGGCCAGTTCAATACAAGCTTTGTGGAAAGCCACCCTGAGCTGACCAACTACTCGATCAAGCGCAAACCCGAAGAGCTGGCCCTGGCCATCGCCGCCGCCATCGCCGCCCACGCAGGCCTGTGAGGAATATAACAATGAGCAAGAAGATCTTCGTAACCGACACCATCCTGCGCGACGCCCACCAATCGTTGCTGGCCACCCGCATGCGCACCGACGACATGCTGCCGATCTGCGACAAGCTCGACAAAGTCGGCTACTGGTCCCTGGAAGTCTGGGGCGGCGCAACCTTCGACGCCTGTGTGCGCTTCCTCAAGGAAGACCCGTGGGAGCGCCTGCGCCAACTGCGCGCCGCACTGCCCAACACGCGCCTGCAAATGCTGCTGCGCGGCCAGAACCTGCTGGGCTACCGCCATTACAGCGACGACGTGGTCAAGGCCTTCGTGGCCAAGGCGGCGGTCAACGGTATCGACGTGTTCCGCATTTTCGATGCGATGAACGATGTGCGTAACCTGCGCGTGGCCATTGAAGCGGTCAAGGCCGCTGGCAAACATGCACAAGGCACCATCGCCTACACCACCAGCCCAGTGCATACCGTGGAAGCGTTCGTGGCCCAGGCCAAGCAATTGGAAGCCATGGGCTGCGACTCCATCGCGATCAAGGACATGGCCGGCCTGCTCACGCCCTACGCCACTGGCGAACTGGTCAAGGCACTCAAAGCCGAGCAGAATCTGCCGGTCTTCATCCACTCCCACGACACCGCCGGTCTGGCCGCGATGTGCCAACTCAAGGCCATCGAAAACGGTGCCGACCATATCGACACGGCCATCTCCAGCTTTGCCTGGGGCACCAGCCATCCGGGCACCGAGTCGATGGTAGCGGCCCTTAAAGGCAGCGAGTTCGACACCGGCCTCGACCTGGAACTGCTGCAAGAGATCGGCCTGTACTTCTACGCCGTGCGCAAGAAGTACCACCAGTTCGAGAGCGAATTCACCGCCGTCGACACCCGTGTGCAAGTCAACCAAGTGCCGGGCGGGATGATCTCCAACCTGGCCAACCAGCTCAAAGAGCAGGGCGCTCTTAACCGCATGAGTGAAGTGTTGGCCGAGATTCCACGAGTGCGTGAAGACCTTGGCTTCCCGCCGCTGGTAACGCCGACCTCGCAGATCGTCGGTACCCAGGCGTTCTTCAACGTGCTGGCCGGTGAGCGCTACAAGACCATCACCAACGAAGTGAAGCTCTATCTGCAAGGCGGTTACGGCAAGGCGCCGGGCACGGTGAATGAAAAACTGCGTCGCCAGGCCATCGGCAGCGAAGACGTGATCGACGTGCGCCCGGCGGATTTGCTCAAGCCGGAAATGACCAAGCTGCGCGGTGAAATCGGCGCATTGGCCAAGTCCGAAGAAGACGTGCTGACCTACGCCATGTTCCCGGACATCGGGCGCAAGTTCCTCGAAGAGCGCGACGCCGGCACCTTGGCTCCTGAAGTGCTGTTGCCGATCCCTGAAGCGGGCGGCGTGGCCCGTGCTGGCGGCGAAGGCGTACCGACCGAATTCGTTATCGACGTGCACGGCGAAAGCTACCGCGTGGATATCACCGGTGTCGGCGTGAAGGCCGAAGGCAAGCGTCACTTCTACCTGTCCATCGACGGCATGCCGGAAGAAGTGGTGTTCGAACCGCTCAACGAGTTTGTCAGCAGCGGCGGCAGCAAGCGCAAGCATGCCACCGAACCGGGCCATGTCAGCACGGCGATGCCGGGCAATATCGTCGATGTGCTGGTCAAGGTCGGCGACGTGGTCAAGGCCGGCCAGGCCGTGCTGATTACCGAAGCCATGAAGATGGAAACCGAAGTGCAGGCAGCGATTGCCGGCAAGGTGAGCGCTGTACATGTGGCCAAGGGCGACCGGGTGAATCCTGGCGAAATCCTGATTGAGATCGAAGGCTGATCACAGCCTTCGAGACTGACGTTTAATCCTCGGGGGGGCAGGTGCTCCCCTTTTTTTTCGCCTGAAATTCAGGCGTTCCCGGGCTTAGAAGCTCATTTTCCACTGGCCCATCAGGCCTTGGTCGTGGCCATGGTTGCCGGCTTGGCTGGTATAGGTCAGGCCGACGCTGTGTTGGGTGGACAAGGCAAGGTCCAGGCCTGCTTGCAAGTCAAAGCTATCGCGGTCCAGGGCGGTGCCAGTGATGGTGTAACCGTCGATCAGGCCTGGCGCATAGCGCGAGGTTTGGCGGACCTGGCTATTGACGTCGCCATACAGGTGCTTCCAGCTCGTACTTAGGTGAGGCGTGAGGCTCATGTTGTTGTCGAAGCGATACAGCGTTGCCAGGCGCAGGCCAAAGGTGCTGTTCAAGTTTCGCTGGGTTTGTGGGCCGACGTTCAATGCGGTTACGCCGCCGCTCTCTTTGAAACGGTCGCGCTGATAGCGTTGGTAGCCGAGGCCGACGAAGGGTTCGACAGTGGAATCACCGCTGCCCAATTGATAGCCGAGTTCGGAGAACAGTGTCTGGCTGCTGGCGTTGTATTTGCTTTTGAGCGAGTCGTGGTAATTGAGCAGGCTGACGCTGCGTTTGTTCTGCCCGGCATGGTTGCTGTAGATCGCCCCCAGGCGCAGGGCGAAGGGGCCGTCCTGGCGCACGGCGTAGCCGCCCAAGTGCCAGCTGTCCAGGTTGGCGGCATAACGCGGGGCATCGAAGTGGCTGGAGGTCTTGGCGCCCATGACACCCACCCGCCAGGCATGGTCGAGCGCCCAGTCGGCGCCCAGCAACAGGCCTTGGGTATCGTGCTTCAAGCCGGCGCTGCCGTGTTGTGCGTCTAGGCTGCCGCCGTTGCCCAGGCCTTGCACCCAGAAGTGGCCGTCGTCGTCAGTAGGCAGTGTGCGCAGGGTGGCGAGCAATTGGCGGCTCAGGTGCTGGGTGGTGGCCTGGGTTGCGGTGGCCAGGTTGGCGTTTTGGCTGGCGGCCAGTTGCTCAAGGGCTGCGCCGATCCCTCCGGGTTGCTTGCTCAATTGCTCAAGTGATTTTTGCAGCTCCTTGAGGTCTTCCGAGTCCAACTCGCCGGAGGCCACCAGTTGAATCACTGCCGGCTCCAGCACCTTGGCGACCTGCAGGCCGTTGTGCGAAGTGGCCTGCTGGGTGAGGAATCCGTCGAAGGGCGGTGGAATGGGCGGCGCTTCGAACTTGGGTATAAACGCCCCGCTATAGTCGGTGGCGTCGTAGGGATGGTTCTCATAGGGCTTGTATTCGATATCGCCTCGCGCGTGGGCGGGCTGAAAACTCGCGGCCACTGCCAGGCCGATGACGATTGCGGTTCTTTGAAGTGTAAAGGGCATGAATTCCCAACCTCTGATGAATGAGGCCGGGAATTTAGGCGAGGTGCGGGGGGATAACTGTCAGGCTATCGACCACCGTTTTGCGGGAGTTGTCTCTAGTACGGTGCGATTAAAAACTCATCTGCCATTGGCCGGTCAGCGCATGGTTGCGGCTGTTGCTGCCCACTTCGCCGGTATAGCCCAGGCCCAGGCGATGACGGACGGATAAGCCTACGTCCAGGCCCGCTTCGAGCAACAGGCTGTCCCGATCCAGCACACTGCCTTGCACATTGAAGACGGTGCCACCGGCCAGGAAAGCCTGGCGTGTGGTGCTGTCGACATCGCCATAGGTGTGCTTCCAGCCAAGGCTGGCGCGGGGTGTGAGGCTGACGCCGTTGTCCAGCTGGCTCAGGTGCGCCAGGCGAAGGCCGAAGGTGCTGCTGAAGTTGTCCTGGGTCTGGCCCTCGACATGCAACGCAGCGGCGCCGCCTTTTTCGTTATAGCCGTCGCGTTGGTAGCGCTGGTAGCCGAGGTTGGCGAACGGTTCTGCGCTCAAGCGGCCACTACCCATGGCGTAGCCCAGTTCAGCGAAAGCCTGCTGGCTGTTGGCGTCATAGTCGCCCTTGGGGCGGTCGTTAAAGCCGTTGAAGGCCACCGTGCGTTTACTGTCGCCCTGATGCCCGCTGTAGGCCGCACCCAGGCGCAAGGCCAGTGGGCCGCTCTGGCGCAGGGCATAGACGCCGGCGTGCCAGCTGTCGACGCTGCCGTCCACACCGGTGGTGTCCAGGTCGGTCTTGGAGTAACCGCCCAGCACACCCAGGCGCCAGTCACTATCCAGCGCCCAATCGGCGCCGAGCACTGTGCCTTTGGTGCGTTGGGTCAAGCCGTTGCTGCCGTGCTCGCCATCGAGCTTGCCGTAGCTGCCGATGCCTTGCAGCCACAGGCGGCCGCGCGCGTTCGGGTCATTGAGGTTGCGCACCTCGGCGGGCACGCCGGTGGCGGCCAGTA
Organism: Pseudomonas sp. FSL W5-0203; assembly: GCF_001896155.1. Taxonomy (NCBI): domain Bacteria; kingdom Pseudomonadati; phylum Pseudomonadota; class Gammaproteobacteria; order Pseudomonadales; family Pseudomonadaceae; genus Pseudomonas; species Pseudomonas sp. FSL W5-0203. The sequence goes on along the minus strand of NZ_MPOR01000007.1, from coordinate 162,287 downwards.
CCGGCGTATCTTGGTCATTGAGCCCCACCAGCAGTCCCGCACCGCCACCCACCTGGTGCATGGCGGCGAGCATGCTGTGGCCCACTTGCGCACTGGCATTGAGGGTGGCGCTGGTGAGGTTGGCGGTGCTACTGCCCGCCAGTTGCTCGATGGCTGCCCCGGCTGTGGCGGTGGTGGTATTGAGCAGGGCGTTGTACAGCGGGTTGTTCGTGCCCAGGCCTGCCAGGCTGTTGGCGGCGCTGGCGCCATTGCCGGTGCTGGCGAATTGGTTGAAGGCGATGTCGTTACGGGTGTATGTAAGGCCGACCTGAGTGGCGCTGTAATCCAGGGTTGGGGTCAGGAAGGCGTAGTCGCTGGTGACCTTGCCAAACGTGCCATTGATGCTGCCGGCTTGCAGCACGCTGTAATGGCTTTGCCAGGGGTAGGTGCCTTCGCCGGGGTTGACCGCCAGGGTCGCGCCATTGAGGTAAGCGGTGCCGCCGACCTTGATCGGCGCGCTGCTGCCGTCGGCGTTGACGCCATAGGCCAGGGTCGAGCCGCTGCCCATGCGCAAGTCGCGGTTGATGGTGGCGGTGCCCAACGCGGTGTTGGTCTGCAGGGTGCCGTTCACCACCAGGCTGCCCACCGAGCCGCCGCCGGCATACACACCGCCTGTGTCGACCGTCACGTTACCGGTAATCCCGCCTTGGTTGACCAGCTTGGCACCGCTGGAAATCTTGCCGCCGTCGCTGAAATCACCCTGGCCGGTCAACGTCCAGGTACCTTGCTTGACCTCCAGCCATTCAAGGTTGCGGCTGTCGCCAAAACTGCCCCCTGCGACGTCGTCCAGGGTCAGTCGGTCGTAACCGCTGCTGCCGTCCACCGTGCCGATAAAGCGGCTGCCGTTGCGCAAGATCAGCTGGTCATCGCCGCCGCCCAAATCCAGGGCCAGGCCATTACTGCCGCTGATGGTGCCGCTATTGATAACCGTGTCGGCATAGTTGCCGACGAACTTCACGCCAAAGCCATCCAGGCCCTGAATCGTGCCGTGGTTCTCCAGGATGGTAGCCGCGAGCCCCGGCCCGTCGCTGCCGTCGTCCACCAGGATGGCATTGTTGGCACCACTGACCAACGCGCCTTTGGCGTTGTAGAGAGAGCCACCGCCCAGGGCGATCCCTTCGCTGCCGTTGGCAAAGCCGTTCTTGTCGACACCCCCGGCGCCGACACCCTGGATGACGCCGTAGTTTTCGATATGGGCGATCTTGTCGATGTCCACGCCGTCACCGTCGCCATCCGGTTGCAGCCCGGAGAACGCGCCGGTGATGGTGCCGTGGTTGATCACAGTGCCGTCGCCATCGGAACCAAAGCCCGAGCCGTTGCGGCCGATCACCGTGCCGTAGTTGGTCAGCGTGGCGCCCTCGTCCGTGGTGATGCCATGGCGGCCACCGGAAATCAGGCCATAGTTGGTCACCGTCACGCCGCTGGCGGAGTCGATGTCCACGCCATCGAACTTGTCATCGCGGGAGAAGGTGTTGCCGGTGGAGATCTCACCGTAGTTAGTGATAGAGGCGTTGGCGCCAGTCTTCATGCCGTCGCTGGCCTCCCCGCGAATCAAGCCACCGGCACGGTTGATGATCGTGGTGGTGACGTTGCTGCTGCGCAGCGCATCCAGGTCCAGCCCTTGGCCGGTGGCCGAGCGAAGGGTGCCGCTGTTGTCGATCAGCACGCTGCCGCTGACAACGTTACTGTTGATGCGCAACGCATCATTGGCACCTTGAATCACCCCACCGGCAAGGTTGTAAATGCTGTACCTGCGCTCCCCGCTGACGTTCCCCGAACTGTCGATACCCCGACCGCCACTGGAGACCAGCTTGCCCGCGTTAGTCACCACCACCCCCGCACCGCGGGTGCCGTCCTTGAGCGTCACCGCCACCCCGGAGGTTGTAATGCTGCCAGGCGCCGACGTGGTCAACGTATCACTGCCACCCAGGGTTTGCCCCTGTGTCGTAGGCGTGTCGATCTGCAGGGTCTTGGCTGCGGCTGCTTCAATGAAACCGCCGCTGGCCAACAGGGTGATGGCGAGCGCGAGGCGTTGTGGACACGGGGGCATGCTGGGCGACCTTGTTATGGCAAGCGAGTCGACTGGTATAGCGCAAGGTCGTTGCAGAAATGTGTCGCAGTGATGACGGTCAAGTCGTATGCATTAAATTGCATATCTCCAGGTCTTTCCCCTCCATATCTGCATTTTAATGCATATATAAAGACACTCTATGAGTGAAAAATGCACTATATTGCATGTGTTGCTCTCATCACTGCTTAGCTGGTGCACTAAATTGCAGAAAGACACCGCTTACTCTTTGACGCTGCAAATTTTCACCGCCGGGCACTGGCATGATGCTATGCGGCTTGAATTTCCTGAACCGCAACGGGGTTTTGTCGGGCCCTGCAGGTTTCATTACCGCCAGGATTATCTGGCCGATCACCTCGAAGAGATCCAGCAGCCTTTTTGCTACGCGGCCAGTGCCCGGTTCCCGCTGGATTGGGACGTTACGGTGCTCAAGTCAGCCCCCGCTTTTTTGCACGATATCGCGCCAGCCGGCGCGGCCAAGCGCTTTTTGATGCAGCGTCTTGGTCGTGAGAAACCCCAGGCCATCGATGACGACTTGTTCTTGCTGGGGCGCAGTACGTCGGCGCCGATTGGCAACATGCGGATCAAGGAGTCCATCCAAGCCCTGGGCGGTGAAACCCCGATGGGGTTTGCACGACATGAGGTCGTCAGTCGCGATAGCCGTTTCCTGGAATATGCCTATGAACAAGGTGCTGCCATCGGCGGTGCTACCGGAGCAGGGGGCGAGGCACCGAAATTGTTGATGACCCAAGGCGTAGATGGCTTGCTGTATCCAGACGCGATCCTGAATGACGCTGACGTCGCTCAGCACTGGTTCATCAAGTTCGCGCGCAACCAGGCTACGCAGACTGATCAAGATATCCTGCGAAGTGAGTACCACTATTACCGGGCGCTTGAGTCTCTTGGCATCGAAACGGTCGCCACCCAAGGGCTGGCGCTGGAAGAGGCGACAAAACCCAGCCTGTGGATGCATCGTTTTGATCGCAGGCTGGGTGAGGGCGGTGTTGAACGGCTGGCCGTCGAGTCGATCTATTCCTTGGCCGGTGTGACCACCCCTGGCAGCTACATGGATCATCTGGAGGTGGTGAGGCTGTTGGTCGATCAATGGCGAGCAGTGGGACAAGAGGACCACGTCGCAGATCTGGTCGCAGAGTACCTGCGCCGGGATTTGCTGAATAAAGTGCTGGGTAATTCGGATAACCACGGCCGCAATACATCGATCATCCGCGAGCCCAAGGCGCTGCGCCTGGCCCCCATTTATGATTTGGCACCCATGGTAATGGACGCTGAAGCCGTCACTCGAACCACCAAATGGCCCAAACCCTTGGAAATCGCCGGGGATATCAATTGGCGAGCGGTATGCGAGGCTCTGGCCGACCTCGTCGACCCCGAGCAAAGCTTTGAACGCCTGCGACAAACAGCCGAGCACCTGCGTGCATTACCGGATCTTCTGGTGGCCAGTGGCGTGCCCGCTGTGACCTTGAATCACCCAAGCATCCCATTAGGGAAACTGGACCTGCGTCTCAGGCAGTGGGGGTTGAGATGACGATTAGCATGGATGCTCGTGCGTTGTTGATCGACAGCGTCGAACAAGGCTTGGCCGGTGGCTCGCTTGAGCTGGGCTCCGCCGTACGCCGCCTGCGCATCGAAGTGACCGGCCTGCACCAAAGCCAGTTCGCCAGAATGTGCAAAATTTCGGTGCGTACCCTGGTGCATATCGAACATGGCGATGGCAACCCAACCCTGAAATCGCTGAATGCCGTGTTTCGGCCCTTCGGTTTGCAGATGGGCGTGGTCAAGGTGCGGCGCAACAGGCCCTGACCGTCAACCGCGCCGCACGTAGCCCTTGCCGAAATGCCGCTCCATCCGCGCCTGGATCAATTCGAGCCCCAGGGACATCACCCAATAAATGATCGCCGCCGTCGTGAGCATCTCGATATAGCGGTAGCTTGAGCGGCCATAGGACTGCGCCAGAAACATCACTTCCCACACGCCCATCACCGAGATCAGGGAGGAGTCCTTGAGCATCGAGATGAACTGGTTGGTGGCCGGCGGGATGATGGTGCGCATGGCCTGGGGCAGGGTCACGTGCCAGAAGATCGCCCTGTCGCGCATGCCCAGGGCCAGCGCGGCCTCGCGTTGGCCGTGGGGCACGCCGAGGATGCCGGCGCGGAAAATCTCGCTCAGGTAGGCGCCGTAATTCAGTGACAACGCGATGATCCCGGCGACGATGGCGCCTGGCACCAGCCCCAATTGCGGCAGGCCCAGGTAGATCAACAGGATCTGGATCAGCAGCGGCGTGCCGCGAAAGAACGAGGCGTAGAAACTGGCGATGCCGAACGCCACGGCACTTTTGGACAGGCGCCCCAACGCGGTGATAAAGCCCAGCACCGACGACGCGACAATGGCGCACAGGCACAAGAACAGTGTCAGCGCCGCGCCTTGCAGGAAGCCGTTGGGCGCAAGGTGCAGGCCGACCAGGTTGGGCAGCTTGTTGAGGATGATCGAGAACTTCAGGTCAAAGCTCAGGAAGAAACTCGCAAACAGCGCGAACAGCGCCGCCCAGGTCAGGTAAAGCCGTAGGCGAAAACTCATCGGCTGATATCGGCGCCGATCCATTTTTGCGACAGCGCGCTCAAGGTTCCGTCCTGCTTGAGCTGGGCGAAGACCTCACGCACTTTGCTGTCCCACTGCGGGTCGCCTTTCTCGATGGCCACCGAGTTGGGCTCCGAGTACAGCGGCGCACCGGCGAGCTTGAAACGCTTGTCCTGGGTCAGGCGCGGCTGCGCGGTGACCAGGTTGGTGAGGATCGCATCCAGGCGCACGCCAGCGCCCAGGCCCAGATCCTGAAACGCCACGTTGTCGGTGTCGTACGGGGCGATCTGCACCTCCTCGAACGGGTACTGCAACTGCGTGTCTTCGGCGCCTTCGATCACCAGGTTCTTGTTCAGGTAGCTTTCGTAGCTAGAGGCGCTAGTGAGGCCGACTTTCTTGCCGCTCAGGTCCCGGGCGTCGTGGATGCGGTCGTCCTTGGCATTGACCACAATCACGGCGGGCGAGGCGTAGTACTCCACCGGGAAGTCGAACACCTCGGCGCGTGCCTTGCTTGGGGTCATGGAACAGATGCAGATGTCGTAGCGCCCGCTCCAGCGGCCGGCGGCGATCACGTCCCAGGACGGAGTTTCCAGGCGCAACTTCACGCCCAGTTTTTGTGCCACGGCCTTGGCCACGTCCACGTCGAAACCGTCGAGCTGGTTCTGGTCATTGAGAAATGAAAACGGTGGATAGCTTTCCATCAGCACGCCGACCAGTTCTTTTTTCTGCTCGACACGATCCAACGTGGCACCGCCAAAGGCTTGGGTTGAAGCAGCCAACATCGTCAGGCCCAGGGCCAACAGCGGTCTGAATTTCAAAATCGAACACCTGAATAAAAAAGAGGTTGTTATTAACCGAACGGTACGCATTAAATAGTTATAAGAACGACTCTCATAGTGAGTTATTTTCATAAGCATATGAGTAAAAAGCATATGGGCGCAGTAAGCACAGTAATTCTCGATGGTGGCATGGGCCGTGAACTGCAACGCCGTGGGGCGCCGTTCCGTCAGCCGGAATGGTCGGCACTGGCCTTGAGCGAAGCGCCGCAAGCGGTGGAGGCGGTGCACGCGGCCTACATCGACAGCGGCGCCAATGTGATCACCAGCAACAGTTACGCGGTGGTGCCGTTCCATATCGGCGAAGCGCGGTTCGCCCAAGAAGGGCAGGCGCTCGCCGCCCTGGCCGGTGAGTTGGCGCGACGGGCGGTGCAGGCCTCCGGTAAAGCCGTGCAGGTAGCCGGCTCACTGCCGCCGCTATTTGGCTCTTATCGCCCAGATCTGTTCCAGGCCGAGCGCGTCAGTGAGTTGCTCACCCCCTTGGTGAACGGCCTGGCCCCGCATGTCGATCTGTGGCTGGCGGAAACCCAGAGCTCAATCGCTGAAGCACGGGCGATCCATGCCGGGCTGCCTAAGGATGGCAAGCCGTTCTGGCTGTCGTTTACCTTGAAAGACGAAGACACCGACGAGGTGCCGCGCCTGCGCTCCGGCGAACCGGTGGCGGACGCAGCCGAGGCGGCGGCGCAACTGGGGGTGCAGGTATTGCTGTTCAACTGCAGCCAGCCGGAAGTGATCGGCGCGGCGATTGACGCTGCCCGCCAGACCTTCGACCGTTTGGGTGTAGCGATTCAGATCGGCGCCTACGCCAACGCTTTCCCGCCGCAACCCAAGGAAGCCACGGCCAACGATGGCCTGGACCCGTTGCGCGATGACCTCGACCCACCCGGCTACTTGCAATGGGCGGCCGATTGGCAAGCGCGCGGCGCTAGCCATCTGGGTGGATGCTGCGGCATCGGACCGGAGCATATTGCGGTGCTGGCGCAGCGCCTGACCGACTGATTCACCGCTAGTCAAACCTGTGGGAGCTGGCTTGCCTGCGATGGCATCAACTGGTTTTGCCTGATACACCGAGGTGTCTGTATCGCAGGCAAGCCAGCTCCCACACATGTGAGTATTAACCCCGACACTCTGTGAGTGTCTTCAACTGGCCCGACCCACTCTGGTTCGCCTGCGACAACCACGCCTCAAACCCGGCACCGACCTTCGGCCATTCCGAATCCAGGATCGAATACCACGCCGTATCGCGGTTCTGCCCTTTGACCACCATGTGCTGGCGGAACACCCCTTCAAAACTGAACCCCAAGCGCTCGGCTGCGTACTTGGACCGCGCGTTGCCGTTGTTGCACTTCCACTCCAGCCGACGGTAGCCCTGCTCGAACGCATATTTGGCCAGCAGGTACACCGCTTCGGTGCTTTTCGGCGAGCGCTGCATCGGTGCGCCGAAGGTGACGTGGCCGATTTCGATACGGCCTTGCGCCGGGACGATGGACATCAGGCTGAGGATGCCCTGAACCTGGCCCGTTGCGCGGTCGATCACGCTGAAAAAGTACGGGTCGCTGTGGGCGGCGTGGTTGTTCAACCAGGCGTCGAAGGCACTGCGCTCGGTGAACGGGCCGTAGGGCAAGTAATCCCACAGCTTCGGGTCGGCCCCTGGGCCTTCAAGGGCTTGCCACAGTTGATCGGCATGGCGCGCCGGGTCGAGCTTTTCCAAGTGGATAAAACGCCCTTCAAGCAGTTGCGCTGTCGGCGCCGGGACGCCTTTCCAATCAGCGAGGGAAGTGATCATGCTGTGCTCCTTAAAGACCTTTGCGAAATTGGATGAAGCCTGGGCGTTCGGCGATGCGCTCGTAGAGTTGGATCGCGGTGGCGTTGGTCTCGTGGGTCAACCAGTGCACTTTGCAGCAGCCATCGGCCTTGGCGGTGGCGTAGACGAATTCGATCAGCTTGCGACCTACGCCCGTGCCACGTTGGGTCGGGTCCACCAGCAAATCCTGCAGGTAGCAGGAGTTCTCGATGCTCCAGTTGGAGCGATGGTAGATGAAGTTGACCATGCCCACCGCCTTGCCGTCCTGCCAGGCCAGTGCCGAATGGGTCGGCTCGCGGGGGTCGATCAGGCGTTGCCAGGTGCTTTGGCTGACGGCGTCCGGCAGTTCGGTGTTGTAGAACGCCAAGTAGGCCTGCCACAGCGGCAGCCAGGCGGCTTGGTCGGCGGCTGTAACCTGGCGAATGTCGATCAAGCTCATTCTGAAACTCCTTGGGGAATAAAGCGGGCGAGGGTCTGGTCACGTACATCGGCACTGGCGGCCAGGCCGTCACGCACACCGGCCATGTCGGCGGCGCTGCGGTTCTGGCTGAGCTTGCGTTTGCCCACCAGGCGCTCGATCGGCAGGGCAAAGCCGACGATGGCCTTGAGCATGCCGTCAATGTAGTCCGCCGGTGCGTCGCTGACACGCCAGGGTTGGGCGCGGCCGCTTTCATGGCGGTCGGTGAGGGCGGTGACCACCTTGAGCAAGCGCTCGGCGTCGCTGAATACCGCAGGCGTGCCATAGGCGTGCACGGCGATGTAGTTCCAGGTCGGGACCACTTTGCCGTGCTCGGCCTTGGCGGGGTAAAACGCCGGGCTGATATAGGCGTCGGCACCGGCGAAGATCACCAGCGCTTCACCGCCATTTTGCAGCTCGCGCCATTGCGGGTTGGCTTTGGCCAAGTGACCGTACAGCGTGCCATTGGGCCCTTCATCGGGGTTGAGCAGCAAGGGCAAGTGGCTGGCTTGCAGGCCGTTTTCACCCACGGTTACCAACTGCGCCAGACGGGTGTGCTGGATCAGTTGCTGGATTTCGGGCAAGTCATCGAGAGCAAAGGCGCGGGGTGTGTACATGGAGATTTTCCTTGGCGAATGCCTGCATCCTAGGCAGGCTATTGGTTCGTTGTAAGAGCCATCTAGCGCTATTTTTATAGGTCCAATATGCCGCCTGTTTCGCCACCGTTGTCCTTCAACCCCGCCGGTATCGAGCTGGACCGCCGCCAGGGCCTCACGCGCCAGCTGTATGAGGCCCTGCGCCAGCGGGTATTGGATGGGCGATTGGTCAGTGGCACGCGGCTGCCCGCTACCCGTGATCTGGCGGCGGCCTTGTCGATTTCCCGCAACAGCGTGGTGCGCGCCTACGATCAGCTGTACGCGGAGGGGTTTATCGAAAGCCGGGTCGGTGATGGCACCTATGTTGCCCAATTGCCGATGGCCGAAAAACTATCCACAAAAGTATCCACAGGGTTGTCAACAGGCTTATCCCCAGGCTTATCCACAAAATGGGCGAATTTGCCCGAGGATTTAGATGACGAAGTTATCCACAGCGCCGGTTTGGCACGGGTAAAAGACCATCATCTGCCTCAGCCGCCGTTGGGACCGCCCCGGGCATTTCGCGTGGGCGTACCCGCCTTCGATCTGTTCCCGTTTGAGGTATGGGCCAAGCTGAATGGGGCGTTCTGGCGCAAACCCGACCTGGAACAGCTGTGCTATGGCGACCCGGCCGGTGACGGTCGCCTGCGCGGTTTGATCGCCGCGTACCTGCGCAGCTCGCGCGGCATGCAATGCACGGCTGAACAAATTGTGATCACCAGCGGCGCACAGCAGGCCATTAGCCTTTGTGCACAGTTGCTGGTGGAGCCTGGGGATGGCGTGGCGGTGGAAAACCCTGGCTATCGCGCGGCCGGCCATGCATTCGCTTTGGCCGGCGGGCGACTGCATGGCGTGCCGGTCGACGGCGAGGGCATGGATTGCCAGGTGCTCAGTACCCTCAATGATTGCCGCGTGGCGTATGTCACGCCTTCCCATCAGTACCCGCTGGGCGTGGTGATGAGCCTGGCTCGGCGCCTGGAATTGCTGGCCTGGGCCGAACGTTCAGGCGGTTGGATCGTGGAAGACGATTACGACGGCGAGTACCGCTACAGCGGCGCGCCGCTGTCACCGTTGGCCGCGCTGGATCGCAGTGGCCGCGTGCTGTATGTGGGCACCTTCGGCAAGGTGGCGTTCCCGGCGTTGCGCCTGGGTTACCTGGTGTTGCCACCAAGCCTGGTGCAAGCCTTCACCCGGCGCCGCGCCGTGGACGTGCGTCACTCCGAAGTCAGCACCCAGGCGGTGATGGCCGAGTTCATGGCGGCGGGGCACTTCCAGCGCCACATTCGTCGGATGCGTCGTGCCGCGCTCAGCCGGCGCAATGCGTTGTTGGCCGGATGGCCCACCGGGTTGCCCGGGGTCGGCGCGTTGCCAAATGCCGCGGCGGGTTTGCACATCACGGTGCGGGTGGACAGCCTGGCCCGGGAGCAGGCGTTGCTCGCTCAGGCCCGTGCAGTGGATGTCGAGATCAATGGTTTGAGCAGCTATTGGCTGGCTGGCACACGCCCGCCACCGGACCAGCATGCTGGCCTGGTGATGGGGTTTGCCGCCGTGCCGGAGGCGGCCATTGCGCAGGCGCTGGCGCGTTTGCGTCAAGCGTGGAAGGCGTAGCCGATCAGTTCTTGAAGAACAGCGACTTGGCCAGTTGCTCACCGATACTGCGGCGGTGGATTTCTATGATGTCCCAGTCACTGGGCCCGGTACGTTGGTGGGCGCCGCCGAGCCGATGTTGTTCGCGGGTCTTGAGATGATCCTTGGTGAAATTCTCCAATGCAGCGTTCTTGGTTTCATAGTGAAAGTGCGCGTACCACAGCGCCGTGCCATTCTCGTTATCGCGAATCTCGTACTCGTCCAGAAAGTCCTTTCTGGGCCCCTTGAGGGCACGCCGAGTGATGACCTTGACGATGGTGATCAGCCCCTGGCTGTGCAGCCAGTTCACCCGTTCCGCGGTTGGGGGCTGGCGCTTGATCATGTCGATGTAGGTTTCTTTGCCCTGCCGATAGAAACGTTGTGCCGCGTCTTTGAGATGACGATTGGTCACAGCAGCGGAGGTATGTTCGCTTTCTGTGAGATTGCGCTGGGTCAGCGCTTCTTCGATGTTCTTCGACGCGTCTTCCAGCGTCTTCGCATAGTCATCGAACATATCTTGAATGTCTTGCGGAGCATGCCAGGGCTTTGTTGAGAAACCCTTGTATTTGCGAATTTCGGCGTGTTCGCCCTCCAATAGCGTTTGCCCAGCGTTGATGCTGGTGTCCAGGTCCACCGAAACAGGCACGGGTGGGTGCAGCGCAGTTTTGTGCCGTGTGACCCACACCCCTGGCGACTTTTCATGGAATGTGGCGATCACCTTGCCGGTCATGCCGGCCCTGACGTCTACCAGGGAACTGTCGGTTTCACGCGGTTCACCCATTACCAAGCCGTGATGGCGTGTTTTGATTACTTTGCGCCGCGGGCGGGGCTCGGTCTTCGAGCTGCCGGGCTTGGGCTCCAGGGCTTTCTTCGTTCGCAGCAATTGCGCCAGGTCGTGCACGGCCCTTTGGCTGAACTCGCCAATCTGTTGGCGGAAACTTTCCAGGCGGCTTTTGTGCAAGTGTTGTGGGTAATCGGCGTGAAGATCGAGCAGGCGCTGGTCGGCACTGGAAAATTGCTCTACCAGGCTGTTGAGTACATCGATGCGCTCATCCAGTGATGCGCCATTACCGCGTTCCACAATCTCATTGAAACTCTCGACGTTCAGTTCGGCGCTATCGACGATCTGGCCCATCCGCTCGCGCAGCGTGGCGGGGATCTGGCGTTGCTCTTCATCGATACACAAGTAGCGGCCCAGGATGATCTCCAGGGATTTGAGTTCAGTGAGGGTCAGCTGTGGCAACTCCCCGATGGTTTTACGAATGACGGCTGCACCCTCATCTCCCAATGCTCTGAGATCGTTGAAACGGTCGTTGATGAACTGCAGGCGCTTGATGATTGCCTGGTTCAGGGTGGACAGGTCTTGGGCGCTGCGAGCCTGGTTTTTATAGTCGATGTCCACCTCGGCGTCGAGGATTGGGGACGACGACTTCAGGGCCTCCCTATAACTCACCACTTGTTGCTCCAAAGCGATCTGAGTCAGTTGCAATTGCTGTTTCAGGTAACCGCTCATAGTGCTCTGGTAGGTGGGCACCGTGTCGATGATGCTCAAGGACTTCAGTTGGCTGATCGCTTCGTCATACGCCGCCAGCCGGCTGTCGACTTTACCGATGAACGTTGTACGTCGCAGGTCCGTGGACGGGCCAGGGGCAGCGTCCAGCGCAGGCTTTGCCTCAAGCACGTCCAGCTGTTGGCGGGCGGCGACCGCGTCGAAGGCGTTGAGTTGAGTCATAAGTGCCGCAATGCGCGCCGGCTGATCGATCTTGACCGCACGCCGCCGGTTTCGAAGACCGCCGCCGCGTAGCCGCAAACGGACATCGACAAACCATTGCCCCGCGAGGTTGCCGATCAGCGGTGGGCCGGTACGCGAAGGTTCCTTCGGGTCGATGATGACGACGCTGTCGTTGTCATCCACCGTGACCTCGAACCAACGCTCGCTGACCGGTGCGTACCACTTATCTGCAAGCGGATAGAGATTGAGATGGTGACCGGGGTTTTTATTTTGTTCACCGAGTTTTTCGGGCTTGGCGACCTTGAAGCTGTCGAGCGTCTTGGCCAGTCCGAGGCGGCTGTGACTGAGGGCTCCGCGAGTGTGCACGGGGCCTTGATGCTTGGCTGAAAGTTGGCTGTCGGAAATAGTGGCCTGTTGGACTGAAGTAAATGTCTTCTCGGTAACGGACGGCCTGCCTACCGTTTCAATCGTCGTTTTCGTGGGTTCAGTGCCGACCCTGGGGGAAGCGGATCGCTTGGACGCTCGAGGGTGGCGCAGGGCGATGTGCAGCGTTAGGGCCATGCCGAGGTTGAGGAAGACATCCACCAACGCTGTCCAGGAGGCGGGCTGGTCACTCTTGTTCACGGCCTCCTCAGCGGCCTGCAGGTCGTCCATGATTTGCCAGACCCAAGCGGCGATGCCAAGGGTGCGGCCCAGGAAGGGCAGGGCGGCGTGGAAAATTTGCCAGCCGGCCTGTCGAAAGGTCGCCCAGCGTTTCTGTACGTTGGACACCGACTGGCGTGTCGCCAACTCGACCATGGCATTGGCGTTGGCCTTGAACAGCGTGGCAAAAATGTCATTGCCCATTTCTTCATCGCTCAACGTCATCGGGCCACTCATGTACAGCACGGTGAGCGGTTCGACCAGTGCGCGCACCACGGTCCAGGGCGAAGGAAGGGTGTCGGGGAAAACGTATTGGGCGTAGTTGAATCTTTGCGGTTCAGGTAGCCAGGCCAACACCGACTCGCGCAAGGAGCGCTCATGTTTGATGGCATAGAGCAGGTTTTGCCGCGACGCAAATTGCATCAGGGCCGGCTCCAGCAATGGCCGATAGAGTACGCAGGGACCGTTGCCGGAATGCTTCGGGCCAATCACGAACATATTGGTGACCACGTCTTGCTCAGGCCCGGGGCGCAGACTGGGCACGAAGGCCAGGCGGCGGATGACAATGGGGTGCCCGTCGACACGGCGCGCATGTTCATCGGGATGCATGACGGCGGCGACGTAGCGATAACCCAGCTCATCGAAGCCGCCCTGGCTGCGGATTTTCATCTGCAGGGCCAGCAACGGCAGTTGAATCTGCAGGTGGCGGATGTAGAGCTGTTGGCGGTGACTCGACTGGGTGGGGTCATCGAGCAGTTGCTGTTTGACCAGCGCGGGGTAGCGCTGACCGATGTCGATGTCCTCGATCACGTCTTTCAGGTAGCTGTAGGTCAGCCATGCGGGGGCGTCACCGCCCCTGCCGTTGTAGTGCACTGTCACGTTGCCGGTGGGCAGGCCGGTGAGGTTTTCCAAGGCTAGGTCGATCAGGCTGCGTCGTGTGGTGTCCACGGCTCCGGGGACGATAAACGTGCCCCACAGCACTGGGCTCTCGATAACGATTTCGATGTTATCCAGGTTCAGGCGCGCCCCCGCTTGGGGGGAGCGGATAAGGTTTTGCAGCTGTGTCCGGGCGTAGTCACGAATGGCTGGAATGCCGTCATGAAACGTTTCGCCGTGATAATGGCTGTGCAGTTGGGCCAGGTTGATCATATAGCGGCCGTAGGCGGCGATATCGGAGTCCGTTGCCGAAGCCAGCCAGTCTGGAAGTTGTCGGTGAATATCGCGGATATTCGACAGCTGGTGATCGCTCATTTCTTCGATACTGGGCACGATGCGGGCAACCGTGGTCGCGGGCACCTTTGCTTCGGCCAGGTTACCCAGGCCGGATTCGCCATAACTGCCTATGGCGTAGATTTGCAACGAGATCAGATTGCAGGCCAGCGTATCGAAGAAGTTGCCGTCGGGTTCATACAAGCGCCATTGCAAGGTGGCGTCGCTGGCGGGCGCACTCATTCGCGCAGGCAGCGCGGCACCCAATTGTGCCAGTGACTCGAACGTTTCATACCCGCTCACCAACGAGTGCGTCAGGATCATCGGGCGATTGGCGTGCTCGCCCACCAATACGGTGATATCCAGGAAGCTGGCATGGGTGGACCGGCCGGCTTCAAGAATGTCCACGTCGACCAGGTACGCGTGGGTCTTGTAAGGGTCTTTCAGCGAGCGTCTGGCCAGGTCGGGTTCCTGGAAAAATGCACGTGCCATCGCGCTTTCGTGCTCACTCAGGCCTTGCTCTTCGGTGATGTTCCACACCTTCCTCAGTGTGCTGGATAAGGATTGCCAGCGCGGACCGGTGGTGCCATTGGACGCGTTCCAGAAGTCCAGTTGCTGTTCCTGGAATGCAGTGAACAGCAGGTCGGATAGCTCGTTGATCAGGCGTGCGATGGCATCGATTTTCACTGCCAGATGCACAGGAATCAGAGCGTACGGCTGCAAGGTGAGGAAATGTTGGCCGTCGATATAGGTCACTCTCTCGCTGGACAGTGCCTGGCGGGCCAGCACTGAGGTGAGCGATTCGACAGTGGCCGGCGCACGCACGACGTCGTTGCCGACCACCACCCATTGAGGGCTGACGACCATGGCCAGGTCGGGTTCGATATCCAGCGTGGGATATAGCGCCTTGATAGCTGAGCGCAATGCCGTTGCGGCCACTTCGCGGATAGTGGGGCCACTGGTTAACTGGGTCAGCAGTTCATAGGTAGTAGGTGGACGGTGATTGTTGACAGTGTCATTGGGCATGCGCAGCTCCTTTGCATTCAATGGCCCGTACGGGCTTTAAGGAACGCGCAAGGTAGCGAGCGACGTTACCGCAGGGGTGGTAGATACGTCGCGCTGCGGCTGGCTGCGGTCATGAGTCGAGGGCGCGAACGCCCCCGCCTCAGGGGGAGTCATTTCACCGTGAAAAACAACCGCCGGGCCTGGTCTAGATTGATGTCACTGAGATACACCGCGGTTTTCTGCTTCTCGCCAAGGCCGTTGAGGGTGTCGGACTCCGCGCCACGGGCGTGCTCCTGCGGGGTTTTCAGGCGCGCGCGCAGGAATGCCTTGGCGGGCACCCAGTCGGTTGAGTAATGAAAGTGGGCATACCACAGCACGCTATGGTCTTCGCGGTTGTGGATGGTGTACTCGTCCAGATAGTCCTTCTCCGGGCCTTTGAGCCGTCGCCGCGTGACGGTTTTCTTGATGACGACCTCTTGGTTTCTCAGCAGCCATTCCAGAGCATGCACGGTGGGTGGATGCTTTTTGAACAACAACGACTTGTAGCGTGAAGCCTCCTTGTAGAGGGCTTGGGCCGCCTCGTTGAGCTTTCTGTCCACAAGCGCAGCCGAGTCCTTGTGGCTCTCGGTTGCGTTGCCTTGGGTGAGGGCCTCTTTAATATTCGAAGACGCCTGTTCCAGCGCCAATGCGTGCTGGTGAAACAACGTTTCTATGCCGATGGCCGTGCGCTCCGGCTTGGCCGCTTGTTCGGCGGTCCGCTGCTTGAAAGTCTCCAGTGCGTCCAACAGGTCCTGTGCCTGTTTGATGCGGGTGGCAACGTCCACGACAACACTGGGTTGTGTTTCGGCGGGCGTTACGCGCTGTACCCAGACGCCTGCGGGCTTTTCGTGGAAGGTCGCCATGATGTCCTGAGTCAGTGGAGATCTGATATCTACCAGACCGGTTTCCTCGCCTGTTGCTGACAGGCGTGGGTCACCGACCAGCACACCGTTGTAACGCGTATAAATGACTTTTTTCCTGGCTTTAGGCGGGGTCGGCGGCGGAGTTGGCCGGTTTCTGATGGCGTCCCGGTCACTGTGCAGCAGCTCCAGGTGGCCAACGGTTTCGTTGTAGAAGCTGCGGATTTTTTCACGCAGGCGCGTAAGGGGGGTGGTCAGTGCAACGTTGGTAAATTCCGCTGGAAAGTCCTGCAGGCGTTCATCAAGGACATTGAACTGTTCGACCAGGCTGCCCACGGTTTCGATGCGTTCGTCCAGACGCGACTCGCTGCGTTCGAACAGGGTTTCACGCAAGGTCTGAATCGACAGATTGGCGCTGTCGACAATACGGTCGATGGCGTTCCAGGCATCCGGAGCCGTGGTCATGCTGTTTTCGTCCACGCACAGATTGCGCGCCAGGGTCACTTGCAGGAACCTGAGGTCGCGGGCCGTGTAAATCGGCAAGCTTTTGCGGTGTTGGCAGATAGCCTTGAAGCCGGATCGCCCCATCGTTCTAAGTTGAGCGAACCGCGACTCTGTGTAGTTCAGGCGTGCGATCATGTCCTGGCTCATCTCGGTCAAGGTTTGGGCGTCCTCGATATGACGCTCCTCGGGATGGCTGGCCTGGCGCTCAATCTGGTCCAGCACGGTTTTAAGCTTCGGTGTGAACGTGACTTGAGCTTCGCGTATACCGGTTTCCGTCAGGTCCAACTGGGCGCCGACGTAGCGCACGACTTGCTCTTGATAATTCGCAGTCGGGGCAAACACATTCAAGACCTTGAGTTGTTGCAGCGCCGTTTCGTAGTTATTTCGCTGGGCCTCAAGCTTTTGCAGGTAGATCTCACGGCGGGCATCGGCCGAAGTGCTGGCCTGGGGGTCCTCCATCTCAGCGCGGGCCGCCTGTATCTCCAATTGCGTGGCGCTCTTGTCTCGCTCAAATTCTGACAATCGCCGCTGGGCTTCCACTGTCTTGACGTCCGCTTCGGATTTGGACCTTTGCTGTTGTTTTTTCGGGCCGCCGCCGCGCAGACGCAGACGCGTGTCGATGAACCATTGGCCCTGGGCGTTGTGAATCAACGTCGGGCCTGTGCGCTCCGGTTGCTTGGGGTCGATGATGACCACTGTTTCATCGTCATCGGTGTTCACCTCAAACCAGCGCTCCCCCACGGGGGCGTAGTAGCGCTGTGCATGCCGGAATAGGTGCTGGTGCTGGCCTGCCGCGCTTTCAGCGGGGCCCAGGCCGTCGGGCTTATTGATTTTGAAGCTGTCGAGCAGGGTGGCAAGTTCGCCAGGGGCGCGCTTGATTGCGCCACTGATGTGCAAGTGAGGTGAATGTTTGGACGCCAACGCCTGGGTCAGGGACGGCTGTTGTTTGACGGTGACGTCCGTGGCGCTTGTCGGCTGCGGCAGGGTTGGCTGGGCCTTGCGTGGGTAGCCTGGACGGTGGCTGCGGCTGGCGACATGCAGGGTGATGGCCATGCCAAGGTTGAGCAGGACATCGGTGAGCGCCGACCACTCGGCTTGCTGCTCACCGTGCTCCTGGGCCTCGATAAAGTTCTGCAGTTGATCGACCACCTGCCAGATCCACACCGCCGTGCCCACGGTACGACCGAGAAAAGGCAGCACGGCGTTGAATATCAGCCAGCCGGCTTGCTTGAACGTGGCCCAACGGTTTTCGGCATTGGAAACCGATTGCCGATCCGACAGTTCGATCAAGGCATTGGCGTTGGCTTTGAACAGAGTGGAAAATCGGTCGCCGTTAAGCACTTGTTCACCCAGCGCCATGGGGCCGCTCATGGTCCATAGTTTGTCAGGCTCGATCAGGTAATCGGCCACCTGCCAAGGCGTAGGCAGTGCGCCGGGGAATACGTAATTGGCGTAGTCGTTACGCACCGCATCCGGTAGCCAGGCCAGTACCGACTCGCGCAGGGTGCTCGATTGCGAAATCCCATAGATCAGATTGGCCGGAGTCGGGAACTGCATCAGGGGTGGTGTGAACATCGGTCGATACAACAGGCATGGGCCGGCCGTCAGGTCCTCGGGGCCGATCACGTACATGTTGGCAACGGTGTCCAATGTCGCTTCCGCGCGCCGCAGGGGCCGAAACGCCAATGGCCTGAGCACAATGGTTTGCCCGTCAACCTGGCGGTCAGTGGCCTCGTCTTGTAACACCGCCGCCACATAGCGGTAGCCTCGCTCGTCAATGCCTTCTTGCTGGCGAATCTTGGCTTGCAAGGCCTGCATAGGCAGTTGGATACGCAGGTGCTGGCTATAGAGGGTTTTACGGCGTAATGACTCCTGCGGGTCGTCCAGCAGTTTTTGTTTGATCAACGCGGGATAGGCACTGCCGATATCGGCATCGGTGACCAAGTCTACAAAATAGCCTGAGGTCATCCATCCAGGCAGGCTGAACCCCTTATCGATCTCGACAGATCGATTGCCGGTCGGCAGCGCAATCAGGTTTTGCAAGGCCAGTTCTACCACGCTCAAAGAGGTGGTTTCGAACTGACCCGGCACCACGAAGGTGCCCCAGATGACCGGGCTTTTCACCGTCAGGCGGATTTTATCCAAGGGAACGTTGGCGCTGGCAGGATGATCCTTGATCATTTGCGCCTTGATCACCTTCAACGCGTAAGCCTCGATGGAGGGAACGTCGTCGAGGTAAGAGCGGCCGGCGTTCTGGTTGTGCAGGGCGGCGAGGTCCTTCAAGTGCCGGGCAAAGAAGTTCTGGTCGGCGACGGACGCCTTCGTCAGCCAGTCGGGCAACTGGTTCTGATACCAGGCAAGCCCTGGGCCCTTTTCAGGGGCAAGCGGGGCGATGGCTGGCGGCGTGCCGAGGACGACATCGGCGTTATGGGTCTGGCGCAGGTCCGAGAAGTCGATTGCACCCACGGCCTCGACCAGCACGGACACCATTGCGCAGGCCTGATGATCAAAAAAGTCGCCATCAGGCTCGAACAGCCGCCAATGAATTTCCTGGTTCGAAGCAGAGGCTGGCAGGTGCAACGACAATGAATTGCCCAGGTGCTCCAGCGAAGGAAATTTTTCATAGCCCTTGAGCAGTGAATACATGAGGATCGAACGCTGCCCTTCATGTTCGCCGAGCAGTACCGCGATCACCACTTCATTCTGGTGCGTCACGTGGTCAGCGTCGACGCGGTCGATATCGATCAGGCAGGCCTTGAGGTTGTAAGGGTCTTTGCCCTTCCTGTCGGCTTTATCGGGGTGGGTGAACAGGGTGCGCGCCATGGCGCACTCGGTGGCGCTCCAGTCGTCTGCGGTCTCGACATTCCAGACTGCCCGCAACATGCTCGACAACTCGTGCCAATGCGGGCCGCTGCCGTTGGTTTGATTCCAGTAGGCGACCAACTGTTGCTGGAAGGCCCGCAGCATGACAGGAGCCAGCAGGTTGAGGGTTTTGGCGATTTCACAGATACGCACGGGCAAGTGAACCGTCGGCTCGACGATCGGTTGCTGGGTGAGAAAGTGTTCGCCCTCGATGTACAGGGTCGGCACTGACAGAACTGCCTGTTGAGCG
Source organism: Pseudomonas sp. FSL W5-0203 (assembly GCF_001896155.1). NCBI lineage: Bacteria > Pseudomonadati > Pseudomonadota > Gammaproteobacteria > Pseudomonadales > Pseudomonadaceae > Pseudomonas > Pseudomonas sp. FSL W5-0203. The sequence continues at coordinate 143,124 of NZ_MPOR01000007.1, read as the reverse complement.
AGGATGTCGCTGAGTGCCTGATATTCCGTGGGCCCGGCGACAATCTCGTCGTCAATCAGTCGCCAGGTCGGCGTGCCGACCATGGCGATGTCCGGGTTGATATCCAGCGTCGGGTACTGTTCCCGAAGTGACTGGCGCAACAGAGCCGATGCGGTCTCCCTGAATGAAGGGCCGACATAGAGTTGGGTGAACAGCGCTGAGCGCTCATCCAGCCGTTTGGCGTTCGTGTGGTTATTTGCAGCGGGTGAGGTCATAGAGTGGCTTCCCTGTCTGACCGGTTGATGGAGATAGCCCGAGGTATAGGTTCGGAATTTCCATGCTAGGGCTCGGCCAGACAGGTAGGCGGTGCTTACATAGGCCTGCTGTTAAATGCACGTACGCTTGTACAGCGCTTCACCTCCCGGACTTAATCTTGGTCCAGGCCCTTGTCCTGGCGCGTTCGGCTTTGCTGTCCAGGGGTTTGAGGGTGTAGAGCGTGGTCATGGCCGTGTCGGTCGGGTACAGGTTGGGGTTGTTGCGTATGGCCGGATCGACCCGCTCGGTAGCGTCCTTGTTCGGGTTGGGATAACCGACAAAATCGCTGACCGGTGCGATGACGTCGGGTTGCAACAAATAGTTGATGAAGGTGTAGGCGTCGCCCGGGTTTTTAGCGCCCTTGGGAATGGCGAGCATGTCGAACCAGATCGGCGCGCCTTCCTTGGGCAAGCGCATGTCCACGGTCACGCCATTCTTGGCTTCCTTGGCGCGGTTGGCGGCTTGGGAAAAACTGCCGGAGTAGCCCACCGCCACGCAGATATCGCCGTTGGCGATGTCCGCCATGTATTTGGAGGAGTGAAAGTAGGTGATGTACGGACGGATCTTCATCAACAGCGCTTCGGCCTTGTCGTAGTCCTTGGGGTTGCTGCTGTTGGGGTCCAGGCCCAAGTGCTGCAACGCCAGGGGCAGGATCTCCGAGGGCGAGTCCAGCAGTGCGACGCCGCATTGCTTGAGCTTGCTGATGTTCTCTTCCTTGAAGATCAGGTCCCAGCTGTCCACGGGGGCGTTGTCGCCCAGGGCCGCCTTGACCTTGGCTGGGTTGAAGCCGATCAGGATGGTGCCGTACATGTAGGGCACGGCGTATTGATTGCCGGGGTCGTTGGCCTCGATCAGCTTCATCAGTTTGGGGTCAAGATGGTTCCAGTTCGGCAACTGGCTGCGGTCCAGGGGCTGGAACACACCGGCTTCGATCTGCTTGGCCAGGAACACGTTGGAGGGTACCACCACGTCATAGCCGGAGTTGCCGGTGAGCAGTTTGGCTTCCAGGGCTTCGTTGGTGTCGAAGATGTCGTACACCAGCTTGATCGACGGGTGCTGGGCCTTGAAGTCTTCCAGCGCCTTGGGCGTGATGTAGTCGAACCAGTTGTAGACCTTCAGGGTTTTTTCTTCGGCCTGGGCTGCGCCGCTGACAACCACGGCGCACAGGGCGAGCGACTTGAGTATGTTCATTGGGCTGCTTCCTCGAAACCTTCCAGCACGTTGACGGCGTTGATGCCGATTTCCTCCACCGCGTAGCCGCCTTCCATCACGAACAGCGTGGGCTTGCCCAGGCGGGCAATGCGCGCGCCCATGGCCAGGTAGTCCGGGCTGTCGAGCTTGAACTGCGAGATAGGGTCGTCCTTGAACGTGTCCACGCCCAGGGACACCACGAGGATATCGGCGGCGTAGCGCTCGATCTCGGCGCAGGCCTGTTCCAGCGCCGCGCTCCAGGCCTGCCAGCCGGACCCGGCCGGCAACGGATAGTTGAAGTTGAAACCCACGCCGGCGCCCTCGCCATGCTCATCGGCGTAGCCAAGGAAGAACGGAAATTCTGCCTCCGGATGGCCGTGGATCGAAGTGAACAGCACGTCGCTGCGCGCGTAAAAAATCGACTGCGTGCCGTTACCGTGGTGGTAGTCCACGTCGAGGATCGCGACCTTTTTGCAGCCTTGATCAAGGAATGCCTGGGCCGCGATGGCCGCGTTGTTGAGGTAGCAATAACCGCCCATCACATCGCTGGCGGCGTGATGCCCCGGCGGGCGGCAAAGGGCGAAGGCACTGTGGGCGCCTTGGGCGATGGCGGCCTGCGCGGTAAGGGCCACTTGCGCCGCGCTGTAGGCCGCTTGCCAGGTGCCGGCGGTGATCGGCGCGCCACCATCGAAACTGTAATAGCCCAATTGGCCGTGCAGGCTGGTGGGAAGCACACGGCGCAACGTACGAGCGGGCCAGGTGTAGGGCAACAGGTCGCCGTCCTGGCCATACTCGGTCCAGCGTTGCCAGGCGCCTTTGAAGAAGTCGAGATAGTCGCGGCTGTGAATACGTTGCAGCGGCGCCAGGCCGAAGTCCTGAGGGGCCTGCACGGGGCCCAGTTCACGGTCCTTGACCCGTTGCAGCACGTGATCGGCACGCGAGGGCATTTCGAAGCAGGGCATCAGTTGCCCGTCCATCAGTTCACAGCGGCCATGGTGCAGGTGGTGATCGTCCGAGTAGATCGTCAGCATTTGTTGTTCTCCGCAGGCTGTATTCGTGAGTGCAGTCTTGCGGCGCACGCGCTTTATGAGAACGACAGGAGCGGCCAAAAGGAGATAAATATGGCCAAAGTGTGTGTCCGCAATTCGCCCCTTATTGGCGCGTCATGCTCGAAATTGGCTCGGCGTGACGCCGCTCCAGCGCACGAACGCATGCCTGAAGCTCGCCGTTTCGCTGAACCCCAGCGTCTCGGCAATCCGGTGGATCGGCCACAGGTCGTTAGCCAACAACTGTTTGGCGCGTTCGAAGCGCAGCTCATCGAGCAGTTCCTGATAGCTGCAACCCAGGTTGTGCAGGTGCCGGCGCAGGGTGCGCGCCGAACAGTTCATCTGCTGGGCCAGGCCATCGAGCCCAGGTGCGGCGTGCAATTGTGCAGCCAGCAACTGGCGGATTCGCCCCAGCCAGGCCTCGCGCCCGGTGAATTCGGTGTTCTGTTTGCGACAACGTTCGACCATGGCCTGGTGGGTGACCGCGTCGGCCAGGGGCAAAGGTTGGGCGAGCCAGCGTTTATCAAAGGCGAACGCGTTGGCTATAGCCTGAAACTGGAGCGGGCAGTCGAAGCTCTCGGCGTAGCGGGCCTGATAATCCGGCGCCTCGTGCTCGAACCGAGCGCCCAACAACGGCAGGGGATGGCCGAGCAGGTCGTCGCAAATGACCTTCAGTGATCCCAGGCACAGCTCGACATTGAAGGCAGTCAGTGCCGGGTTTTCGCGGTAGTCGCCGGCCGTGAACCAGATGCGTTCGCCGTCTTCGTCCAGGCTCAGTTCAAAGAGTGTTCCCAACAGCGCCGGATACCGCAGGGCCAGGCGCAAAGCGTCACCGAAAGTGGCACTGGTGAGCAGGGCATAGCCCAGTAGGCCGTACGAGGAAACATGCATACGCCGCCCAACGATCAAGCCGATATCACGCTGATGGGCCACGGCATTGGCGCACACTTGCATCTCCTGATGTGTGGCGATACGCGTGTCGGCGCGGCTCAAATCCGCCGCACAGATGCCGCTGCCGGCCAGCAATGCTTCATGGGGCAAGCCTTCGGCCTCGAAGGTACGCAGCACCAGGGACACGGCATTGAGGGTGGTGAGGTGGGAATGCAGCATGGGAACTTCCAGCCAGGGGATGGCTGGAAGTGGAGCAAGTTACATGCCGGTCAGCTCAGCTCGCCGCACAGGTCCAACTCCACCAGGCGGCGGATTTCTTCGCTGTCCAGCCCCGCGCCGATCAAGGCGTTGAGCTTGCCGAAGGCTGCTTCTCGGGTCATGCCGCCGCCGGACAGTACACCCACGCTGCGCAGGCGGCTGCCGGCTTCGTAGACATCCAGTTCCACGCCGCCTTCATGGCATTGGGTGATTGCAACCACTACCACCTCTTGATCCTGCGCACGTTGCAGGCTGGCGAGGAAGGCCGGATTGTCACTTGGCCCGGTGCCGCTGCCGAAGCATTCGAGTACCAATGCCTGGATGCCGCTGTCGATCAATGCATCCAGTTGCGCGGCAGCAATGCCCGGAACGAGCGGCAGGACGCCAACGTTGGCCGGGGCCTTGTCGTTGCGGTAGGCCAGCGCGGCGGGAAGCCTGTCTGCCAGGGCGACACCGCCGTTGCGCTGCAGTGCGGCAAACGGGTTGCGCCCAAAACTGCGAATCTTCGCGCAGCGAGTCGGCGCCATCAGCGCGCCGTGGAAGTACAGGTGCACACCCGGCTTCAGGCCTTCGCCCAAGGCCGTCAACGCACCGCTGACGTTTTCCCAGGCATCGCTGTCGGGCACACCGGCCGGCAGCATCGAACCGGTGAACACCACCGGCGCCGGGAGGCCCAGCAGCTGGAAGCTCATGGCCGCTGCGCTGTAGGCCAGGGTGTCGGTGCCGTGCAGGATCAGTACGGCATCGCAGCCGGCGTCTACCGCCTCGACCACGGCGCTGCGCAGGCGTTGCCAGTAGGCGGGGTTCATGTTGGCGCTGTCGATCAGTGGTGACATTTCCCGGAAGCGCCACGCGGGCAGGTCTGCGTCGGCAAACTGTTCTCGCATACGCACTTCAAAACCAGACGCGGGCGCCAGGCCATTGGCGCTGGCCTGCATGCCGATGGTGCCGCCGGTGTAGAGCACCATGACGTTGTTAGCTGATTGCATCGAAAATCTCCTGAACGAAAAACGCCGCCGGGCCCAGAGCATGCCCAAGGCCGGGCGGCGTGTCATCTAGCCGTGATTAACGTTGCGCTTGAGCGCTCAGTTCAGCTGCCGGAGCCGCCTCGGTTTTCACCGGGTTGGCTGGCCATGCCTTGCGGTCCAGGTCCAGGTCGGGGAACTGGCTGGAGTCGAACACCGGGGTCTTGATGCCCGCTGCGCGCTGGTTGTCGTAGTCATTGAGGATGCGCATGGCAATCTTGAACAGGAACGCCAGGGCAAACAGGTTGACGAACGCGAGCATGGTCATGGTGATGTCGGCGAAGGCGAACACGGTGCTCAGGTTCTCGATCGAGCCCCAGAAAATCAGCACCAGCACCAAGGCGCGATAGCCCATCAGCACCTTGCGGTTATTGCCGACCAGAAAGCGCAGGTTGCTCTCGCCCAGGTAGTAGTTGTACATGATCGAGGTGAACACGAACAACGCCAGGGCCACCGAGATGAACATGCGGCCCCAGTCACCCACCACCGCCGCCAGGGAGTTCTGGGTCAGGGCAATGCCGTCGCCTTCAAAGCCTGGGGTGTAGAAACCCGACAGCAGGATCAGCAACGCAGTACAGGTGCAGATCACGAAGGTGTCGAGGAACACGCTGAACGCTTGCACCACGCCTTGGGCGATAGGGTGTTCTACCGACGCCACTGCCGCCACGTTAGGCGCACTGCCCAAGCCTGCTTCGTTGGCGAACACGCCGCGTTTTACACCCATGATGATCGCGCTGCCCACCAGGCCACCGAAGGCTTGGTCGAGGCCGAACGCGCTCTTGACGATGGTCGCGAGCATGGCCGGTACGTGGTCGAATTGCAGCACGATCACGTACAGGGTCACGGCGATGTACACCAGAGTCTTGACCGGTACCAGCAGGTCGGCAATCGAGGCAATACGCTTGATCCCGCCAATGAACACCAGGCCCAGCAACACCGCCAGCGCCAGGCCGGTGTAGGTGGTGTCGAGGCCAAACGCGTTATTCAACGAGTGTGTTACAGCGTGGGCTTGCAGGCCATTGAAGGCAAAGCCGAAGGTCACCAGCAGCAGGAACGCCATGACCATCCCCAGCCAGCGTTTCTGCAGGCCGTGCTGGATGTAATACGCCGGGCCGCCACGGTAGGTGCCTTCAGCGTCGGTGCGCTTGTACAACTGGCCGAGGGAGCACTCGATAAAGCTCGAAGACATGCCCACCAGCGCGGTGACCCACATCCAGAACACGGCACCCGGGCCACCCAACGTCACGGCAATGCCGACTCCGGCGATGTTACCGGCACCCACTCGGCCGGCCAGGCTGAGCATCAGCGCCTGGAACGAGCTGAGTTGGCCGGCGCTGCTCTTGAGGCTGTCTTTAAACACCGAGAACATGTGGAAAAAGTGACGCAACTGCACGAAACGCGAGCGGATCGTGAAATAACCGCCGAGCCCGACTATGAGCACGATCAGTACTTTCCCTGAGAGGAAGTCGTTGATGACTTCGAGCATGGAGTGTTCCTCGCTGATTTTTCTAATGGCAAACGCAGGACGGTCCGACGCATCGCTCGGCACCAGGCAGTGCACGACGCTCGATCCCCATCCTTTTGCGGGTGTTGTTATTCATGCGCTTTCGCGTGGTTCCCGGGCCTCGTTACCGACAGCCGCAGACGCGAAGAGGGGCGGCACTATACCTAGGCGAGCGTGATCCGTCTGCACGGGGCGATTAAAGGTTTCAGCGCGGTCGCGCAAGGCGAGGAAGGTTTGCGGTGCGATATTAGATTTTTTATGGGCGTCATGGAGCAACCTCAAGGCAAAAAAAAGGGCCTGAAGAACGAGCCTTCAGGCCCTCAAAAGGTGAGAGGTGTCTAGTCCCTCAACCTGGTGAGCGGTGCAACAAACGCTTAGGCCTTCAGCGGGACCAAACGTGGGGCAATCATGTTTTCCGGGCGCAGGATGTCGTCGAGCATGGCGTCGTCGAGCAAGCCTTCTTCACGCACCAGTTCCAGCACGCCGCGCCCGCTTTCCAGAGCGATACGCGCAATGCGGGTGGCGTTTTCATAGCCGATGTACGGGTTCAGCGCGGTGACCAGGCCGATGGAATGCTCCACCAGTTCGCGGCAGCGCGCTTCGTTGGCGGTGATGCCGACGATGCAGTGCTCGCGCAGCATGTCCATGGCGCGTTGCAGCAGGCGGATCGAGTCGAAGATCTTGAAGGCGATCAGCGGCTCCATCACGTTCAACTGCAGTTGGCCGCCTTCGGCTGCCATGGTCAGGGCCAGGTCGTTACCGATGACCTGGAACGCTACCTGGTTGACCGCTTCCGGGATTACCGGGTTGACCTTGCCGGGCATGATCGAGCTGCCTGGCTGGCGAGCCGGCAGGTTGATCTCGTTGATGCCGGTGCGTGGGCCGCTGGACAGCAGGCGCAAGTCGTTGCAGATCTTCGACAGCTTCACGGCGGTACGCTTGAGCATGCCGGAGAACAGTACAAAGGCGCCCATGTCGGAGGTGGCTTCGATCAAGTCGGCCGCCGGTACCAGCGGCTGGCCGCTGATGGTGGCCAGGCGTTGTACGGCCAGGGCCTGGTAGCGTGGGTCGGCGTTGATGCCGGTACCGATGGCGGTGCCGCCCAGGTTCACTTCGGTCAGCAGCTCCGGTGCCAGGGTTTTCAGGCGGGCCAGGTCTTCACCCAAAGTAGTGGCGAAGGCGCGGAATTCCTGGCCGAGGGTCATCGGCACGGCGTCTTGCAACTGGGTGCGGCCCATTTTCAGCACATGGCTGAACTCGGCGCCTTTGGCGGCGAACGCCTGGATCAGGCTGTCGAGGCTGGCCAGCAGCGCGTCATGGCCCAACAGCAGACCCAGGCGGATCGCGGTCGGGTAGGCGTCGTTGGTCGACTGCGCCATGTTCACGTCGTTGTTGGGGTGCAGGTACTGGTATTCGCCTTTCTGGTGACCCATGGCCTCCAGCGCGATGTTGGCGATGACTTCGTTGGCATTCATGTTGGTTGAAGTGCCGGCGCCGCCTTGAATCATGTCCACCACGAACTCTTCGTGGAAATCGCCGCGGATCAGACGCGCACAGGCTTCGCTGATGGCAGCGTGCTTGGCTTCGCTGAGCTGGCCCAACTCGCGGTTGGCGTCAGCGGCCGCTTGCTTGACCATTGCCAGACCGACCACCAATTTCGGGTAATGCGAAATCGGAACGCCCGAGAGGCGGAAGTTATTCACCGCTCGCAGGGTCTGGATGCCGTAATACGCTTGAGCCGGTACTTCGAGTACGCCAAGCAGGTCTTTTTCGGTACGGAATGATGCAGCAGAGGACATGACGGAAATCATCTCAATATGGACCCGGAACTGGCCGGAACGCTGCGAATGCTAGGCTTGTAGAACTTTTTGGGCCAATGCTGTTAAACACTGGCCTATGCACAAACGGCATAATGTGGATGTGACCCGGTTATCTTGGCGGGCGTGTGTGCCAAAATGGTGCATTCCGTGGGAGGCAGTGATGAACCTTGAGAGCAAGTGGTTGGAAGACTTCAGCGCCCTGGCGGCGACGCGTAGTTTTTCCCAGGCGGCTGAGCGGCGCTTTGTCACCCAGCCGGCGTTCAGTCGGCGTATCCGCAGCCTGGAAGCCGCGTTGGGGCTGACGTTGGTCAACCGTTCACGCACGCCGGTGGAACTGACAGCGGCCGGGCAGTTGTTTCTGGTGACGGCGCGCACCGTGGTCGAACAGCTCGGTGAAGTACTGCGCCATTTGCATCACCTGGAAGGCGGGCAGGGCGAAGTCATGCAAGTGGCGGCCGCCCACTCCCTGGCCTTGGGGTTCTTCCCGCGCTGGATCGCGCAGTTGCGCAACGAGGGCTTGAATATCGCCACGCGGCTGGTGGCCACCAACGTCGGCGACGCCGTGCACGCCCTGCGCGAAGGCGGTTGCGACTTGATGCTGGCGTTCTACGACCCGGACGCGGCGATGCAAATGGACGCCGAAATTTTCCCGTCGCTGCACCTGGGCAACACCGAAATGCTCCCGGTGTGCGCCGCCGATGCCGACGGCAAGCCGCTGTTCGACCTGGAAGGCGAGGGCAGCGTGCCACTGCTGGCCTACAGCGCCGGCGCGTTCCTTGGCCGCTCGGTGAATTTGCTGCTGCGCCAGAGGGCTCTGCGCTTTACCACCATCTATGAAACCGCCATGGCCGACAGCCTCAAGAGCATGGCGCTCGAAGGCTTGGGAATCGCCTGGGTACCGCAGTTGAGCGTACGTGCAGAGTTGGCGCGCGGCGAACTGGTGGTGTGTGGCGGGCCGCAATGGCACGTGCCGCTGGAGATTCGTCTGTATCGCTGCGCGTTGGTGCGCAAGGCGAATGTGCGGTTGTTGTGGAGGAAGCTTGAAGGTGGGGCGGCGCAAAGCGCTTGAGCCCAGCGCAGAACACATGTGGGAGCTGGCTTGCCTGCGATAGCGGTGTGTCAGCCAACCTATTTTGCGCTGATCCACTGCTATCGCAGGCAAGCCAGCTCCCACAGGATTTCGTGGTGTTTTCGCTGACTCTTAAGTCAATAAAACCGCCACTTTGCGCCGCTAGACAGATGGTCATCCCAGGGGCTGTTTATCTGGATTATTACGGTATACTGCGCGGCCTTCGGCCGGTCCAACCGGCCTTAATTCGTACACCAAGCCACGCCGGTCTCCCGCGTGGCTTGTTGTTTTTTGACGCGCCTGCGGGCGCCCAGAGAGAAGAGGCACGACGATGAGTGCATTGGTTGGCGTGATCATGGGCTCCAAGTCCGATTGGTCCACCCTTAGCCACACCGCCGATATGCTGGAAAAACTCGGCATTCCGTACGAAGTGAAGGTGGTCTCCGCCCACCGCACCCCGGATTTGCTGTTCCAGTATGCCGATGAAGCAGAATCCCGTGGCATCGAGGTGATCATCGCCGGTGCCGGCGGCGCGGCGCACTTGCCTGGCATGTGCGCGGCCAAGACTCACCTGCCCGTGCTTGGCGTGCCGGTGCAGTCGTCGATGCTCTCGGGCGTGGATTCGCTGTTGTCCATCGTGCAGATGCCGGCTGGCATTCCGGTGGCAACCCTTGCGATCGGCAAGGCCGGCGCGATCAACGCAGCCTTGCTGTCCGCCAGCATCCTGGGCGCCAAGCACCCGCAGTTTCATGCGGTGCTGAAAAAATTCCGTGCTGAGCAGACAGACAGCGTGCTGGACAATCCAGACCCACGCATCGCCTGAGGTTGTTATTGATGAAAATCGGTGTAATCGGTGGCGGCCAACTGGGCCGCATGCTGGCTTTGGCGGGTACGCCGCTGGGGATGAACTTCGCTTTCCTGGACCCGGCGCCGGACGCCTGCGCTGCGGCCCTGGGTGAACACCTGCGCGCTGACTACAGCGACCCGGACCACCTGCGCCAACTGGCCGATGAAGTCGACCTGGTGACCTTCGAATTCGAAAGCGTCCCGGCCGAAACCGTGGCCTTCCTGTCGCAGTTCGTGCCGGTGTACCCGAGCGCCGAAGCCTTGCGCATCGCTCGCGACCGCTGGTTCGAAAAGAGCATGTTCAAGGACCTGGGCATTCCGACGCCGGCCTTCGCCGACATCCAGTCCCAGGCAGACCTGGACGCCGCGGTCGCCAGCATCGGCCTGCCGGCGGTGTTGAAAACCCGCACCCTGGGTTACGACGGCAAGGGTCAGAAAGTCCTGCGTACCGCGGCCGATGTGGTCGGCACTTTTGCCGAGCTGGGCAGCGTTGCCTGCCTGCTGGAAGGCTTCGTGCCGTTTACTGGCGAAGTCTCGCTGATTGCCGTACGCGCCCGTGATGGCGAAACCCGCTTTTACCCGTTGGTGCACAACACTCACGTCAACGGCATCCTGAAAGTGTCGGTAGCCAGCACTGACCACCCGCTGCAGGCCCTGGCCGAAGACTATTCCAGCCGTGTGCTCAAGCAGCTGGATTATGTTGGCGTGATGGCGTTCGAGTTCTTTGAAGTCGACGGTGGCCTCAAGGCCAATGAAATCGCCCCACGCGTGCACAACTCCGGGCACTGGACCACCGAAGGCGCCGAGTGCAGCCAGTTCGAAAACCACCTGCGGGCGGTGGCGGGCTTGCCGTTGGGCTCCACGGCCAAGGTCGGCGAGAGCGCCATGCTCAACTTCATCGGCTCTGTACCGCCGGTGGAGCGTGTGATGGCGATCGACGATTGCCACGTGCACCACTACGGCAAGGCCTTCAAGGCCGGGCGCAAGGTCGGCCACGTCAACCTGCGTTGCAAGGATCGTGCGACGCTGCAGGCGCAGATCCTCAAGGTTGAAGCACTGATCGCCGTACAATAAGCCTGGCCACGGCGGGAACCATTGGGGTTCTGCGTCTCTCTGATTGCAGGATGCCAAAGCCTGACTAGGCTTTGGCATGACTCATACCAATCAGAGGGAAATGCCATGGGTATCATCGGAACCATCTTTATCGGCTTGATCGTCGGCCTTCTGGCGCGCTTCCTCAAGCCTGGCGACGACAGCATGGGCTGGATCATGACCATCCTGCTGGGTATCGCCGGTTCCCTGGCCGCGACCTACGGCGGTCAGGCCCTGGGGATCTACCAGGCAGGCCAGGGCGCAGGTTTCATCGGCGCGCTGGTGGGTGCCATCGTGTTGCTGGTGATCTACGGCCTGATCAAAAAGAAGTAATCAGCCGACAAAGTCCTCTGCGCTGCGCAGGCGCAGAGGGCTAGAATGCTCGGCACTTGTATTTGCCGAGCCTCTCCATGCGCCGTCTTCTGTTAACGCTTCTTCTGCTGGGCTCTGGCCTGGCGCACGCTGGCGAACTGCCGGAAACCGACTGGCTCGACCTGATGCCGCTGTCGGATCAGAAAGCTCTCGAAGCCATGCCCGAGATCGACCATAACTCTCCCGAAGCTCAAGGCACGTTCACCGAAAAGGGTGGCTTGAAGCAGAGCAAGGGCCTGCCTGCGGTGATGTATTCCACCAAGACCGTCGCAGCCATGAACGGCAAAAATATCCGCATTGGCGGCTATCCGGTGCCGCTTGAAACGGACGCCAAGGGCCGCAGCACATTGTTCTTCCTGGTGCCTTACCCGGGCGCCTGCATACACGTGCCACCACCGCCGCCTAATCAACTGGTGCTGGTGCGCTATCCCAAGGGGTTGAAGCTGGATGATATCTACACGCCGCTGTGGGTCACGGGCACGTTGAAGGTGGAGAAGGTCAATAACGACTTGGCGGATGCCGCGTATGCGCTGGAGGCCGGGAAGGTTCGGGTGGTGCAGGAGTCTGATCTCTAAAGCCCAAAGCATAACCCCTGTGGGAGCTGGCTTGCCTGCGATAGCAGCGCCTCGGTGTTCCTGACACATCGAGTTGTCCGCATCGCAGGCAAGCCAGTTCCCACATTGGGTTGGGTTTACAAGGCCTGGGCCGTGATGCTCACGCCCAAGGTGTGGCTTTCCCCGGGCGCCAGGTTCACCACATCGTCCAGCACGTTGGCCGTCTCGATGCACAACATACCCTGCCAGCCGTCATCGGCCATATCGTCGAAAGCCTTGGCGCGTTCGGTCCAGGGGTTCCAGACCACGGTGGATTTCGAGCCTTCGCTGGTGAGCTGGATACGGCGCTGCCAATCGCTATCGACGATATTCAGCTGTGCCGGCGTATTCAGGTAAATGCGGTCTGTTTCGGCGCTGAAGTGCAGCAGCCCGGCTTGCTGTTTCTCGGCCCACCCGTCGGCGGTATCGATGTAAGCCACGCCATCCAGGCCCTCGACCTGAACCTTGCGCACATCGCTCACGGCGAAGTAGGTGTGCAATGCCTGGCTGAGGGTCACGATGTCGGCGCCGCGGTTGTGGCTGGTCAGGCGGATGTGCAGTTGGTCATCCAACAGCAGGCTCAGCGTCAGGTCTACCTGATGGGGCCAGCCTGGAAAGCCGCCAGCCGGCACCGGCAATACCAGGTCCACTCGCAGCGTCTGGCCGTCGAGTTCGGTGGTGGCCAATTCCCAGCGGGCGGTGCGCACAAAACCGTGGGCGCCGGCAGGCTGATTACTCTGGCGCATGGCTTTGACACTTTGCGGGTTGCGGTCGAACACCCCGAACCACGGCCAGCACACCGGTACGCCAGTACGAATGCCTTTGCCCTGCTTGAACACGGCCTCAGGGTTCGGCCAGATCAGCGGCTGTTCGCCCTCGCGCTGGTAACTGAAGATATGCGCTCCCTGTTGGGCCACCATCAACTCGGCGCCGTTGTGGCGGATGCGCCAGCAGTCCAGCTCGTCGATTTTTACCGTCTCAACGTGGGGCGTAGGCATGACAAAGCTCTCTTAGTGGCAGGCAATGGGGCAATTGACCGTTAAAACCCGGCGAGGTTTAACGCGCCCGTGACGGTACCGAGCGCGTGCGGCCGCTGCCATCGATGGCGACGAACACAAATACGGCTTCGGTCACCTTGCGCCATTCGCTGGACAACGGATCGTCGCTCCACACTTCGACCATCATCTGGATCGAGCTGCGGCCGATTTCCAGGGCCTGGGTATAGAAGGAAAGCTGCGCGCCCACGGCTACCGGCACCAGGAACGCCATGCGATCAATGGCCACGGTGGCCACGCGCCCACCGGCGACCTTGCTGGCCATTGCCGTGCCGGCCAGGTCCATCTGCGCGACCAGCCAGCCGCCGAAGATATCGCCAAAACCGTTGGTTTCACGCGGAAGCGCGGTGATTTGCAGGGCGAGGTCGCCTTGCGGGATAGGATCTTCTTGTTCGAGTTCGATCATGCCGAGGGTGCCTCTGACCCGTGACGCTTCATGGGTATTTCAAGTGGATAGCCGTCTTCTCAGAAAAACGTTTCAGCACCAACATACACCGCTCGATGCGTTTCTCGTAAGGCGAACTAAAGGGAAACTCTGCCAAATCGGCTGGATGGTACCCAACAGCGTTTTGGCACAGCAGCCCCTCAAGACAGCGGGTCTGGCGCTTGCACCGGCGAGTATATCGAGACCCTGGCGCCACGACGACCTTCCGACGCTCATTTGGTCGGTAAATAGACGCTGTATTGGGGCTTTTGCGCGCAACTGTGCTCCTGGCGCTGTGCTTTTTCAGGCGATTTGCTATCTTGCCAAACCCGCCGCAAGTCACGGGCGTGCAGTCCTTTACGATGATTACTATAAGAGAAGCCTTGCCATGTCCTCCGTGCCTGCAAGCAGTGCGCAACCCTCGCGCCCGCTGACCCGCAACGACTACAAAACCCTGTCGCTGTCTGCCTTGGGCGGGGCGCTGGAGTTCTACGACTTCATCATCTTTGTGTTTTTCGCCACCGTGGTCGGGAAACTGTTCTTCCCCGTCGACATGCCCGAATGGCTGCGCATGATGCAGACCTTCGGCATCTTCGCCGCCGGCTACCTGGCCCGCCCCTTGGGCGGCATCATCATGGCGCACTTTGGTGACCTGCTGGGCCGCAAGAAAATGTTCACCTTGAGCATCTTCATGATGGCCGTGCCCACCCTGATCATGGGCTTGCTTCCGACCTACGCGCAGATCGGCCTGTGGGCGCCGGTCCTGTTGCTGCTGATGCGCATCATCCAGGGCGCTGCGATTGGCGGCGAAGTACCGGGCGCCTGGGTGTTCGTCTCCGAGCACGTGCCGCCGCGCCACATCGGCTACGCCTGCGGCACCCTGACCAGCGGCCTCACCGCCGGTATTCTGCTGGGCTCGTTGGTGGCTACCGCCATCAATAGCGCCTATACACCGGAACAGGTCTCTGATTACGCCTGGCGGATTCCTTTCCTGCTCGGCGGCGTATTCGGCCTGCTGTCGGTGTACCTGCGTCGTTGGCTGCATGAAACCCCGATCTTCGCCGAGATGCAGCAACGCAAGAGCCTGGCCGCTGAACTGCCCTTGCGCGCCGTATTGCGCGATCACCGTGGCGCCATTGTGCTGTCGATGCTGTTGACCTGGCTGCTGTCGGCCGGCGTGGTGGTAGTCATCCTGATGACCCCGACCGTGCTGCAAACTATCTATCACTTCAGCCCCACGGTGGCACTGCAGGCCAACAGCCTGGCCATCGTGACCTTGAGCCTGGGTTGCATCGCCGCAGGCGCGCTGGCCGACCGTTTTGGTGCCGGTCGCGTGCTGGTCACCGGTTGCGCACTGCTGCTGGCGACCTCCTGGACGCTGTATCACAGCCTGATGGCCCACCCGGACTGGCTGTTCCCGTTGTATGCCCTGACCGGCTTGTTTGTCGGCACCATCGGCGTGGTGCCCTACGTGATGGTCAAAGCCTTCCCGCCGGTGGTGCGCTTCAGCGGTCTGTCGTTCTCCTACAACGTTGCTTATGCCGTGTTCGGCGGGTTGACGCCCTTGGCGGTGTCGCTGCTGATGAAGGAGAGCCCGATGGGCCCGGCTTACTATGTGGCCGTCCTGTGTGTGATGGGGATGCTGGTGGGCGGGTATCTGTGGAAACGCGGTCGCTGAAGCCTGCACATTCAGATAGTGGCCTTTCATCTAATTGTCATATTTCAGACATAGAGTGTTCACACGGCCTGCCGATACTTGGCCCCGATCCAATTATCCCTATCTGCTAGGAGCAAGGCATGAAACTGAAACGTTTGATGGCGGCAATGACTTTTGTCGCTGCTGGCGTTGCGACCGCCAACGCGGTGGCCGCTGGTGTTGATCCGGCAATCCCGGCTTACGTCAAGACCACTGGTGTGTCGGGCAACCTGTCCAGCGTCGGTTCCGATACCCTGGCTAACCTGATGACCCTGTGGGCCGAGGGTTACAAAAAGGAATACCCGAACGTCAACATCCAGATTCAAGCTGCCGGCTCTGCCACTGCGCCACCTGCGTTGACTGAAGGCACCTCCAACCTGGGCCCGATGAGCCGCAAGATGAAGGACACCGAACTGGCGGCCTTCGAGCAGAAGTACGGCTACAAGCCAACGGCAATCCCGGTTGCGGTGGATGCCCTGGCGGTATTTGTGCACAAGGACAACCCGATCCAGCACCTGACCATGGAACAGGTCGATGCGATCTTCTCCTCGACGCGTCTGTGCGGCGCCAAAGCCGATGTGAAAACCTGGGGTGACCTGGGCGTGACCGGCGACCTGGCCAACAAGCCAGTGCAACTGTTCGGGCGTAACTCGGTATCCGGCACCTACGGCTACTTCAAGGAAGAAGCCCTGTGCAAAGGTGACTACAAGCCAAACGTGAACGAACAACCGGGCTCGGCTTCGGTCGTGCAGTCGATCAGCTCCTCGCTGAACGGCATCGGTTACTCGGGCATCGGCTACAAGACCGCCAGCGTGAAGACCGTGCCATTGGCCAAGAAAGGCAGCACTGACTACATCGAAGACTCCGAAGAAAACGCCCTGAACGGCAAGTATCCGCTGTCGCGTTTCCTCTACGTGTATGTCAACAAAGCCCCGAACAAGCCACTGGCACCGCTGGAAGCTGAGTTCGTGAAACTGGTGCTGTCCAAGCAGGGCCAGGAAGTGGTGGTCAAAGACGGCTACATCCCGCTGCCAGCCAAAGTCGCCGCCAAGGCCCTGGCTGACCTGGGTCTGAAAGAAGGCAACTAAGCCTGCGATACCTGATGTAGACGCATGCTTTTCTGTGGGAGCGGGCTTGCCCGCGATGCTGGCGACGCGGTTTAGCGTTGAAACCGTGTTGATGCCATCGCGGGCAAGCCTGCTCCCACATAAGCAGTCTGCATCCCTAATTTTTTATCCGCTGCCAGCCCTGCTTCGCGGCGGATTTGTTGCGTCACTGCACTGTCATCTTTCTGTCATACAGGATCGCTAGGGTGTGCGCATGAATGATCTGGCCAATTCCACCATGACGACGACTTCCCCTCCCAAGCGCATTGATTTCAATACGCCTGAGCTGCAACGCAAGCGCCGCATCCGCGCGCTCAAGGATCGCTTCACCCGTTGGTATGTGCTGGTCGGCGGCCTCGCCGTGCTGGCCGCCATTACCCTGATCTTCTTCTTCCTCGCCTATGTGGTTGCGCCATTGTTCCAGGGCGCCTCGTTGACCAAGGAAGACGCGTTGACGCCCGCTTGGATGCAGGACGCCGGCAAGCCGTTGATGATCTCCCTCGAAGAACAGAACCAGGTCGCCATGCGGGTTTCCGACAAGGGCCAGGCGCTGTTCTTTGCCGTGGACACCGGTGCCGAGCTCAAGCGTGTCGACCTGCCGATTCCGGCCGGTACCAGTGTTGCTTCCATTGGTGAAGATCAGCCGGGCAGCCCGCTGGTGATTCTCGGCTTGTCCAATGGCCAGTCTTTGGTGTTCCGCCACACCTATAAGGTGTCGTACCCGGACGGCAAGAAAACCATCACCCCAGCGATCGAGTACCCCTACGGCGAAACGCCGATCGTGCTGGATGACACCGGTCGTCCCCTGGTACACGTTGCGCTCAACGCCACCGACACCTCCCTGGTGGTGGCAGGTTCCGCCGGTTCGCACTTGAACGTGCTGACCCTGAGCCGTGAAGAAAACATGATGACCGGTGAGGTCACCAGCGAGCAGAAGCGTGTCGAGCTGCCGCAGATGACAGAGCCGGTGAAGGCGATCTTCATCGACCCACGCCAGCAGTGGCTGTACGTGATCAACGGCCGTGCCCTGGCCGACGTGTTCAGCCTGCGCGACAAGAGCCTCAACGGGCGCTACAAGCTGCTGGAAGACGCCGACACGGAAATCACCGCCAGCACCCAGTTGGTCGGCGGCATCTCGCTGATCCTGGGTAACTCCAAAGGCGGCCTGGCCCAGTGGTTCATGGCCCGTGACCCGGATGGCGAGCAACGCCTGAAGCAGATCCGCACCTTCCAGATGGGCACTGCACCCATCGTCGAAATCAGCGCTGAAGAGCGCCGCAAAGGCTTCACCGCCCTGGATGCCGCTGGCCAGTTCGGCGTGTTCCACAGCACCGCTCACCGCACCTTGCTGGTCGACCCGGTGGTCGACGGTCAGGGTCTGTTCGGCATGTCGCCACGGGCCAACCGTGTGATCGTCGAGGCGGGTGGCAAGCTGCAACCGTTGTTGCTCGACAACCCGCACCCGGAAGTGTCGTGGAGCGCGTTGTGGAGCAAGGTCTGGTACGAGAACTACGACGAGCCTAAATACGTCTGGCAATCCACGGCCGCCAACACCGATTTTGAACCCAAGATGAGCCTGGCCCCGCTGACCTTCGGCACCTTGAAGGCCGCGTTCTACGCCATGTTGCTGGCGGCGCCACTGGCGGTTGCTGCAGCGATCTACACCGCTTACTTCATGGCGCCGAGCCTGCGCCGCAAGGTCAAGCCGGTGATCGAACTGATGGAAGCCATGCCGACGGTGATCCTCGGATTCTTCGCCGGCCTGTTCCTGGCGCCGTATGTGGAAGGGCATCTGCCGGGCATTTTCAGCCTGTTGATGCTGTTGCCGATTGGCATCCTGGTCGCCGGCTTTGTCTTCAGCCGCTTGCCTGAGTCGATCCGCCTGCGCGTTCCCGATGGCTGGGAAAGCGCGATCCTGATTCCGGTGATCCTGTTCGTGGGTTGGCTCTCGCTGTACATGAGCCCGTACCTGGAAACCTGGTTTTTCGGCGGTGACATGCGCATGTGGATCTCCCACGATCTGGGCATTACCTACGACCAGCGCAACGCGTTGGTGGTCGGCCTGGCCATGGGTTTTGCCGTGATCCCGAACATCTACTCCATCGCCGAAGACGCCGTGTTCAGCGTGCCACGCGGCCTGACCCTGGGGTCCCTGGCACTGGGCGCCACGCCGTGGCAGACCATGACCCGCGTGGTCATCCTCACCGCCAGCCCGGGCATCTTCTCGGCGCTGATGATCGGCATGGGCCGCGCCGTGGGCGAGACCATGATCGTACTGATGGCCACCGGTAACACCCCGGTGATGGAGATGAACCTGTTCGAGGGCCTGCGCACCCTGGCGGCCAACGTTGCGGTGGAGATGCCCGAGTCGGAAGTGGGCGGCAGTCATTACCGCGTGCTGTTCCTCTCGGCGCTGGTGCTGCTGTTGTTCACCTTCATCATGAACACCCTCGCCGAGCTGATTCGTCAGCGTCTGCGCAAGAAATACTCGTCGCTTTAAGAAAGGTAGAAGTCTGTGAAACAGAACTCCCTGAATGGATGGTTCAAGAGCGGCGCCCCCGGCGTCTGGATCAGCGGTGGCGCGGTGTCCATCGCGGTCATCATGACCATTGGTTTGCTGGCTGTGATTGCGGTGCGGGGCCTGGGCCATTTCTGGCCGGCCGACCTGATCCAGGCCAACTACAACGTGCCAGGCCAGGCCAACCACATCGTCATCGGCGAAGTGGTCCAGAAAGAAGAAGTGCCGCGTGAGCGTCTGAAAAGCGCGGGCCTGCCAGTGCCGGACCAAGGCCCGGAATTCATGACCCGTGAGCTGATCAAGGTCGGCAACCGCGATTTGAACGGCAACGACTTCACCTGGATCGTCGGCGAATGGTTGAAGGACCAGACCAAACCGACCAACCTGATGGCCATTGAGCGCCGTGAATGGGGCAATTTCTACGGCACCCTGGTCAACGTCAAGCAGGACGGCAAGGTGATTGCCGAAGGCGAGGCCGCGTGGCCGGAGCTGCAAGCTCGCGTGGACCGCGTGAACAAGCTGGCCGCTCAGCTCAAGAGCCTGGAAAAAACCGATATTGGCGCGATCAACGCCGGGTTGGAGCGCATCCGCCTGCACGGTCGCAAACTGGAACTGGAAGGCAAGCTCGACGCTGCCGCCCAGGCCGACATGGACGCCGACCGCGCCGAGCTGAATGCGCGCTACCAGGACATCGAAGCGCGCCTGGCCGACCTGCATGCCCAATTCAACCGCGACGCCCTGACGGCGCGTGACGGCAACGGCAAGGAAGTGGAAATCGGCATCGGCAAAGTGGTGCACGCCTACCAGCCGAACGCCATGGGCACGATGACCAAGATCGGTTTCTACTTCAGCAAGGTCTGGGAATTCCTCAGCGATGACCCACGGGAAGCCAACACCGAAGGCGGGATCTTCCCGGCCATCTTCGGCACCGTGATGATGACCCTGATCATGGCAATGATCGTGACCCCGTTTGGCGTACTGGCCGCGGTGTACCTGCGTGAATACGCCAAGCAGAACACCCTGACGCGCATCATCCGCATCGCCGTGAACAACCTGGCCGGTGTACCGGCGATCGTCTACGGCGTGTTCGGCCTTGGCTTCTTCGTGTATGTATTGGGGGGCTCGGTCGATCGTCTGTTCTTCGCTGAAGCGCTGCCTGCGCCGACCTTCGGTACGCCGGGGCTGCTCTGGGCTTCGCTGACCCTGGCGCTGCTGGCGGTGCCGGTGGTGATCGTGGCCACCGAAGAGGGCCTGGCGCGGATCCCTCGAACCGTGCGTGAAGGCTCCTTGGCACTGGGCGCGACCAAGGCGGAAACGCTGTGGAAGATCGTGCTGCCGATGGCCAGCCCGGCCATGATGACCGGCATGATCCTCGCCGTGGCCCGCGCCGCCGGTGAAGTGGCGCCGCTGATGCTGGTGGGTGTGGTGAAACTGGCGCCGTCGCTGCCGCTGGACGGCAACTACCCGTACCTGCACCTGGATCAGAAGATCATGCACCTGGGCTTCCATATTTATGACGTCGGCTTCCAGAGCCCCAACGTCGAAGCGGCACGGCCTCTGGTGTACGCCACCGCGTTGCTGCTGGTGCTGGTGATCGCCACGCTCAACCTGTCGGCAGTGTGGATTCGTAACCACCTGCGCGAAAAATACAAAGCGCTGGACAGCTAATGCGATCCAATGTGGGAGCTGGCTTGCCTGCGATGCAGACGACGCGGTGTATCAGTAAGACCGCAGTGATGCCATCGCAGGCAAGCCAGCTCCCACAGACACAGAATTTGAGTAAGCCGCCCCGGCGGTTCAACGAATGAATTGGTAGCACAGGGAGCATCCCATGCAACACGAAACCCAATCCCACGGCATCAACATGTCTGCCCTGGGTCGCGACAAGCAGAGCCTGAGCCTGGCCCAGGAAACCGTGGCCATCGAAGTACCGGGCCTGAGTCTGTACTACGGTGACAAGCAGGCGCTGTTCGACGTCAGCATGAACATCCCAAAACAGCGTGTGACCGCCTTTATCGGCCCGTCGGGCTGCGGCAAGTCGACGTTGTTGCGTACCTTCAACCGCATGAATGACCTGGTGGACGGTTGCCGTGTGGAAGGCGCGATCAACCTCTACGGCACCAATATCTACCGCAAGGGCGAGGACGTGGCCGAGCTGCGTCGCCGCGTGGGCATGGTGTTCCAGAAGCCCAACCCGTTCCCCAAGACCATCTACGAAAACGTGGTCTACGGCCTGCGTATCCAGGGTATCAACAAGAAACGCATCCTCGATGAAGCCGTTGAGTGGGCGCTCAAGGGCGCGGCATTGTGGGACGAGGTCAAGGACCGCCTGCACGAATCGGCACTCGGCTTGTCCGGCGGCCAGCAGCAGCGTCTGGTGATCGCCCGTACCATCGCCGTAGAGCCGGAAGTGCTGCTGCTCGACGAACCGTGCTCGGCCCTCGACCCGATCTCCACCCTGAAAGTCGAAGAGCTGATCTACGAGCTCAAGTCCAAGTTCACCATCGTCATCGTGACCCACAACATGCAACAGGCGGCGCGGGTTTCCGACTACACCGCGTTTATGTACATGGGCAAGCTGGTGGAGTTCGGCGACACCGACACCCTGTTCACCAATCCGGCGAAGAAGCAGACCGAAGACTACATCACCGGTCGCTACGGCTAGGAAGCTGTGGTTCTGATTGCACTGACGCTGCGGTTTTCCGCACCTTACCGGACGCTCCAAGGACGCCAACATGATTAGCAAAGAAGGCCTTACCCACCACATCTCCGCGCAGTTCAATGCCGAGCTTGAGGAAGTGCGCAGCCACCTCCTGGCGATGGGCGGGCTGGTGGAGAAGCAAGTCAATGATGCGGTCACCGCGCTGATCGAGGCCGACTCGGGCCTGGCTCAGCAGGTGCGTGAGATTGACGAGCAGATCAACCAGATGGAACGCAATATCGACGAGGAGTGCCTGCGCATTCTTGCCCGCCGCCAGCCAGCGGCCTCGGACCTGCGTTTGATCATCAGCATTTCCAAGTCGGTGATCGACCTGGAACGCATCGGTGATGAAGCCACCAAGATTGCCCGCCGCGCCATCCAGCTGTGCGAAGAGGGTGAAGCCCCCCGTGGCTACGTGGAGGTGCGCCATATCGGCGATCAGGTGCGCAACATGGTGCGCGATGCCCTCGACGCCTTCGCCCGCTTTGACGCCGAACTGGCGTTGTCGGTGGCCCAGTACGACAAGATCATCGACCGCGAATACAAGACCGCGCTGCGCGAGTTGGCCACTTACATGATGGAAGACCCGCGCTCGATCTCGCGGGTCTTGAACATTATCTGGGTGCTGCGCTCCCTGGAGCGTATCGGCGACCACGCGCGCAATATCTCGGAATTGGTGATTTATCTGGTGCGCGGCACCGATGTGCGGCACATGGGCCTCAAGCGCATGAAAGCCGAAGTTGAAGGGACTGCTGATCTAATCCCTAATGTTTCGGGCGAATCTGACGATAAGTAAGGTTGCCCGAGAAATTAACGCCCGGCCTCTGGCCGGGCGTTTTCGTTTGTGGCATCTGAATTTTTTGCACAGCAGGCGCCATAAAGTCCTTCTGTGACCCGCGAGTTTTGGCAAAATGCCATCAGTCAGGCGTTTTGCAGACGTTTTTATAGGATGAAGGGTCGATGAGTAAAGTCAGTGTGTTGGTGGTGGATGACGCCTCGTTTATTCGCGACCTGGTGAAGAAGTGCCTGCGCAATTACTTCCCCGGAATCAAGATCGAAGATGCGGTGAACGGCAAAAAGGCGCAATCCATCCTGATGCGCGAAACCTTCGACCTGGTGCTGTGTGACTGGGAAATGCCGGAAATGTCCGGTATTGAGCTGTTGACCTGGTGCCGCGAGCAAGCGCACCTGAAGGCCATGCCGTTCGTGATGGTGACCAGCCGTGGCGACAAGGAAAACGTGGTGCAGGCCATCCAGGCCGGCGTTTCCGGCTACGTGAGCAAGCCGTTCACCAACGAGCAGTTGCTGAACAAGGTCAAGCAAGCCCTGCACAAGATCGGTCGCCTCGATGCGCTGATTGCCAGCGCGCCGACCAAGATGAACTCAGCCTTTGGCAACGACTCCCTGAGCGCCCTGACCGGCGGCAAACCCGAAGCGGTCAAGCCGGCCCCGGTGGCGGCGCCCAGCAAAGGTTTGCTCAATACACCGCCAGTCAAGGCCCCCGCCGCAGCGGCGCCGGCTGGCAGTCGCGGTCAGGGCCAGTTGCGCCTCGCAAGCGGCACCCAGCAATGCGTGATCAAGGCCCTGAGCATCAAGGAAGCGTTGCTGGTGGTAAAGCGTGGCGAGGTCCTGCCTCAGGTGCTGGAAAGCGCCGTGCTCGACCTTGAGCAGGGCGACAACGCCGAAGTCGCACGGCTCAACGGCTACCTGCACGCCATCGTCGCCTACGAGCCCAAGCCCGACAGCGACTGGTTGCAGCTGACCTTCCGCTTTATCGACCAGGATGCGCAGAAGCTGGACTACATTTCCCGCCTGATCGCCCGTGGCACGGCGCAGAAGCATTTCGTGCCGGGTGCGTGACCCTTCAAGGCGACGCTTAGTCCATGTGGGAGCGGGCTTGCCCGCGATAGCAATCTCTCAGTCAACGATGCGCTGGCTGACCCACCGCTATCGCGGGCAAGCCCGCTCCCACACGCAGCACTGCGCCTGCAGTCAGTCCAGCAGCAGCACCTTGGCCAATACGATCTTCGGCCCTTTCATCTTCTTGATGATGATCCGCAAGCCTTCAACTTCCAGCACTTCTTCTTCTTCCGGCACGCGCTTGAGCGTGTCGTAGATCAGGCCGGCCAGGGTTTCGGCTTCGATGTGGTCCAGGTCGACGCCCAGCAGGCGTTCCACCTTGAACAACGGCGTGTCCCCACGCACCAGCAGTTTGCCGGGCTGGTAGGCGAGGATGCCGCGCTCGGCCTTGCGGTGTTCGTCCTGGATATCGCCCACCAGCACTTCCAGCACGTCTTCCATGGTCAGGTAACCGATAATCTTGCCGTCGGCCTCTTCCACCAGGGCGAAGTGCGCGCCGCCTTTGCGGAACTGCTCCAGCAGTTGCGACAACGGCATATGTCGCGATACGCGTTCCAATGGGCGGGTCAATTCGGCCAGGTTGAACGATTCGGGGATATGGTCCAGGGCCGCCAGTTCCAGCAGCAAATCCTTGATGTGCAGCAAGCCGACGAACTCGTTGCGCACCGCGTCATACACTGGGTAGCGGCTGAATTTATGGCGACGGAACAGCGCGAGGATTTCCTTGAGCGGGGCGTTGAAGTCCAGGGTCACCAGGTCTTCCCGGGAGTTGGCCCAGTCCACTACTTCCAGCTCGCCCATTTCCACGGCGGAGGCCAGTACGCGCATGCCTTGGTCGCTGGGGTCCTGGCCACGGCTGGAGTGCAGGATCAGCTTGAGTTCTTCGCGGCTGTAATGGTGCTCATGGTGGGGGCCAGGCTCGCCTTGGCCCGCGATACGCAGGATCGCGTTGGCACTGGCGTTGAGCAGGTAGATAGCCGGGTACATCGCCCAGTAGAACAAGTACAGCGGCACGGCCGTCCACAGCGACAGCAACTCGGGTTTGCGAATCGCCCAGGATTTTGGGGCCAACTCACCGACCACGATGTGCAGGTAGGAAATCACGAAGAAGGCGGCAAAGAACGACACGCCCTTGATCACTTCAGGCGACTGCACGCCGACCGCGCCCAGCATCGGCTCGAGGATGTGCGCAAAGGCCGGTTCACCGACCCAGCCCAGGCCCAGGGACGCCAGGGTGATACCCAACTGGCAAGCCGACAGGTAGGCGTCGAGCTGGCTGTGCACGGTACGCAGGATCTGCCCGCGCCAGCCGTTCTTATGGGCGATGGCCTCGACGCGGGTGGCGCGAAGTTTGACCATGGCAAATTCCGCCGCAACGAAGAAACCGTTGAGCAGTACCAGGATCAGTGCAAAAAGAATCATGCCGAAATCGGCGAAGAGTGTAGCGAGGGTAATGCCAGGGGAAGGGTCCATGATGGGGTTTTGCAGGTTCCGTGTGTTCAATAAGGGTGACAGGTAGGCCTGAAAGGCAGGCGCAAGTCGGCCAATGTAGCGGCTGACGGGGCGCTTGCCTAGTGCCCGCTGCCGGGCGGGGCTGCAAAGTCGTGTCGCAGAACCCGTGTGGGAGCTGGCTTGCCTGCGATGGCGGTCTGCCTGCTACCGATAATTTGGCTGACCCGCCGCCATCGCAGGCAAGCCAGCTCCCACAGTGGGCCGTGCTCACTTCAAATTAGTCATCGGCCTCGACCGCTCGCGAACGGGTGACCTGCGCCGGCGGAAAATGACAGGTAAAGGTACTGCCATGCCCCAGCACGCTGCTGATTTCCAGGCGGGCCCGATGGCGCAGCAGCACATGCTTGACGATGGCCAGGCCCAGCCCGGTGCCGCCGGTATTGGAGTTACGGCTGGAATCGACACGGTAGAAGCGCTCGGTCAGGCGCGGCAGGTGCTTGGCGTCGATACCGATACCCGAGTCCTGCACACTCAGGTGTGCGCCATGCTCGTCGGCCCACCAGCGAATGCGGATATTGCCCTTGTCCTGGGTGTACTTCACCGCGTTGAACACCAGGTTGGAGAAGGCGCTGCGTAGTTCGCCTTCACTGCCCTTGAGCAATACGGTTGGGTCGGCCTCCAGCGTGATCTGCTGCCCGCGTTCGCCTGAGAGCGCCTGGGCATCGTTCTTGATCGTCTGCAACAGGCTCTGCACCGCCACGGGGTGGTTATCCGAGGGGTAGTCCGTGGCTTCAAGCTTGGCCAGCAACAGCAGGTCGTTGAGCAGGGTTTGCATGCGTGAGCCTTGTTGCTGCATCTGCTGCAGGGCGCGGCTCCAGCGCGGGTTGATCTCATCGACATTGTCCAGCAACGTCTCCAGGTAGCCGCAGATCACCGTCAAGGGCGTGCGCAACTCGTGGGAGACGTTGGCGACGAAGTCCTTGCGCATCTGTTCCAGCTGGTGGATACGGGTCACGTCACGTACCAGCATCAAGTGTTCGTTATTGCCGTAGCGGGTCAGGTACAGCTGGATGCGCACGCGGTCGTTGGTGGGCGAGGGGATTTCCAGGGCTTCTTCGTAGTTGTCCTGCTCGAAGTACTCCTTGAAGCGCGGGTGGCGTACCAGGTTCGTTACCGGCTGGCCGCTGTCCTGAGGGGTCTTGAGGCCCAGCAGGGTCTCGGCGGCGCGGTTCCACCATTCGAGGTTGCCGTCGCTGTCGAGCATGATCACCGCGTCCTTGAGTGCGGCGGTGGACTCCTGCACCCGGTCGATCACCGCTTGCAGGCGCCCGCGTACCCGTTGGTCGCGGCGTTGCAGGTGGTAGATGCTGTCGAACACCTCGCCCCACAGGCCATAGCCATCGGGCGGTGCTTCGTCGGGTTTGTGCTGGCGCAGCCATTCATGCAGGCGCAGCAATTGGTTGAGGGTCCAGCCCAGGTACAACGCGATGCCGGCGGCCAGGCTCCAGCCGTAATAGCCACTGATCAGCCCGACCAGCAGGCAGGCAGTGATCAACAGAAGCATGTGGCGGATCAGGGTGCCGTGCCAGTTCTGGTTCACTTAAACATGCGTCCTTGTCAGCTGTTAAGGGAGGAAAGGGACTGGCTCAGCCTTTGGTAGAAAACCGATAGCCGGTACCGCGCACGGTTTGTACCAGATTCTCGTACGCATCGCCCAAGGCTTTGCGCAGGCGGCGGATATGCACGTCCACAGTGCGCTCTTCCACATAGACGTTGCCGCCCCATACCTGGTCGAGCAGTTGGCCACGGGTGTAGGCGCGCTCCTGGTGGGTCATGAAGAATTGCAGCAGGCGGTATTCGGTCGGTCCCATCTCGGCAGGCTTGCCGTCGATGGTCACGCGGTGGCTGATCGGGTCCAGGATCAAGCCGTCGACTTCGATAGGCGCTTCGCCATCGGTCGGGCCGGCGCGGCGCAGCACGGCTTTGAGGCGCGCCACCAGTTCCCGTGGAGAGAACGGCTTGGTGATGTAATCATCGGCGCCGACTTCCAGGCCCTGGATCTTGTTGTCCTCTTCGCCCTTGGCGGTGAGCATGATGATCGGGATATCCCCGGTCAGCTCGTCACGCTTGAGACGGCGGGCCAACTCGATGCCTGAGGTGCCGGGCAGCATCCAGTCGAGCAGGATCAGGTCCGGCTTGCGGTCGACGATAATGGCGTGGGCCTGCTGGGAGTTCTCCGCCTCCAGGCAGTCATAGCCGGCCATTTCCAACGCGACGGCGATCATTTCGCGAATGGGCGCTTCGTCGTCAACGATCAGAATGCTCCTGCCAACCATGCTCAATCCTCTTGTCATTTAACTGTCTTGCGCCGCATTAGATAACGGAATTATTGCAGTCGTGTGACAGTAATTTAGTCGCTTGGGCAATTAACGGCACTCTGGACTACCCTTTGGGTCCGAATCCTGACAACCACAAAAGGAAGGTTCCGATGACTTACAGCACTGTTTCCTGGAAAGCCCTGCTGGTATCTGCGGTGTTGACGCTGCCAGGCCTGGCGTTTGCGGCAGAGCCGGCGATGACCCAAGACGGGATGTTAGTGGATCACAAGGGGATGACGCTCTATACCTTCGACAAGGACGCTGATGGCAAATCAGTGTGCAAGGACCAGTGCGCGACCAACTGGCCACCGCTGAAGGCAGAGTCCACTGACACCAAGACCGGCGATTGGACGGTGATCACCCGCGACGACCAGACCAGCCAGTGGGCCTACAAAGGCAAGCCTGTCTACACCTACAAGGACGACAAGAAAGCCGGTGACAAGACCGGTGATGGCAAGGGTAGCGTCTGGCACATCATCAAGCCTTAAGTCTGCGGCGCTGCTGAATCCATCGGGGGCAAGCCCCTCCCCATTTTTTGATCTGCGAATACAGTCAAAATGTGGGAGCTGGCTTGCCTGCGATGGCGTCCCAACAGCCACCACAGAATCCTCAGCGAACCGCGTAATCCACCACGATCCCGACAAAAATCGCCAACCCCGCCCAGTGGTTATGCAAGAACGCCTTGAAGCACTTCATGCGGTCCCTGTCACGCGTGTACCAGAACTCCCAGACAAAGCAGCCCGCTGCCGCCAGCAACCCCAGGTGGAACCACCCGCCCAACTCGAACCGCGCGCCGGCCAGCAACAGGCATGCCAGCGCCAGGCCTTGCAGGGTGAGGATGATCACGCGGTCAGCGTCACCGAACAGAATGGCGGTGGATTTCACCCCGATCTTCAAGTCGTCATCGCGGTCGGTCATGGCGTAATAGGTGTCGTAGCCCACCGTCCACAACAGGTTGGCGATGTACAGCAGCCACGCGGTGGCAGGCAAATGGCCGGTCTCGGCGGTAAACGCCATCGGCATGCCCCAGGAAAACGCTGCGCCCAGCACCACTTGGGGGTAATAGGTGTAGCGCTTCATGAACGGGTAGCTCGCCGCCAGAGCCAGGCCGCCCAAGGAGAGCAGGATGGTGCTGGCGTTGGTCAGCAGCACCAGCAGGAAACTGATGCCCATCAGCACGGCAAAAAACACCAGCGCTTCTTTCGAACTGATCTTGCCGCTCACCAGCGGGCGTTGCTCGGTGCGTTTCACATGGCCATCGACCTTGCGGTCGGCCCAGTCGTTGATCACGCAGCCGCCGGCCCGGGTGAGCACCACGCCCAGCACGAAAATCACGATATTGATCAGCGACGGCGAACCCTTGCCGGCGATCCACAGGGCCCACAGCGTCGGCCACAGCAGCAGGTAGATGCCGATGGGCTTGTCCATGCGCGTCAACTGAATGAAATCCCAGGCCCTGGGGTTCAGGCGGTTCAAGGACTTGAGCAGACGTTGGTACATCAGCAGTTCTCCGGATGATCATGCAGCGCGTGCCAGAAACTCGGCAGGAAGACTTCCGCCACCAGCACGCTCAGCGCCCCGCGGTCGAAGCGCGAGCGGCGCGCCCACAGATTATCGGCCTGGTCCGCTGTCGGCAGCCAGGCACGAGGGTAGTGACACACTTCGATGGCCTGGCGGGTAAAGGCGCGGTCGCAGAACAGCAACTCGCCCAGCGAACGGCTGCCCAGCTCGTCCATGTGCAGGCCATCGCCCTGCAAAGCACTGCGGGCCGCCACGCTGCGGGCGAACACCCAAGGCAGGCCGTGCCCGCGCAAATACACCTCGCGTACCCAGCCGATACTGGCCGGCGGCAGGTCCAGGGCGGCGCATTCATCATCGCGCAACGGTTGCCAGCCTTCGAACAGCGGCGTCACGCTGAAAGCCTCGTTGGACAGCCACGTCAGCCGTCGCGTCAGCGAGCCTTCGTCAAATAGCCAGTTGAGGGTCAAGGGCGTGGGCAAGGGGCTCAGAAGGCTCTGGGTCAGCCATTGGCAAGCATCGGGAAGGGCGATTGAGTGCGGCACGGTGAGTCAGTATTGGCAGCAAAAGAGGCGGCGAGCTTACCATGGCACCCTGAACTTTTGCCGCGCCAAACCGGCCGTTTGCGTCGAACGTGCTTGCATCTGCCGGCCCCGATCAGTACAAAACGCCCTGAGCCGCGCGGCAACGCTGGATCCATCGACCGCCGGCCAACACGCCTGAACCTGAGGAAGCACGTAATGAAGAAGTGGCAATGTATCGTCTGTGGCCTTATTTACAACGAAGCGGACGGCTGGCCGGATGACGGTATTGCACCAGGCACTCTGTGGCAGGACGTCCCGGAAGACTGGCTGTGCCCGGACTGCGGCGTGGGTAAGTCGGACTTCGAAATGATCGAAATCGCGTAATCCCGAATTTAAGAAACGTACTACAAGGAGAAAGGAATGAACGCACCTGTCGTGATCATCGGCACAGGATTGGCCGGTTACAACGTCGCCCGGGAGTTTCGCAAGCTCGACAGCGAGACCCCATTGCTGCTGATCACTGCCGATGACGGACGCTCCTACTCCAAGCCCATGCTCTCCACCGGCTTTGGCAAGAACAAGGAAGCCGATGGCCTGAGCATGGCCGAACCCGGCGCCATGGCCGAGCAGCTCAAGGCCCAGGTGCGCACCCATACGCGTATCAGCGGCATCGACCCAGGCCACAAGCGTCTGTGGATCGGCGAGGAAGCGGTGACCTATCGCGACCTGGTCCTGGCCTGGGGCGCAGAAACCGTGCGCGTACCGGTCGAAGGCGATGCGGCTGATTTGATTTTCCCGATCAACGACCTGGAAGACTACGCACGCTTTCGTGCCGCTGCTGCTGGCAAACGGCGCGTGCTGCTGCTCGGCGCCGGCCTGATCGGCTGCGAATTTGCCAACGACCTGATCCTGGGCGGCTATGAAATCGACCTGGTCGCGCCCTGTGAGCAAGTCATGCCGACCCTGCTTCACCCGGCGGCGGCCGCCGCGGTGCAAGCCGGGCTCGAAGGCATCGGGGCGCGCTTTCACCTGGGCCCGGTGCTCAATCGCCTGCAACGCGCCGCTGATGGCCTTGAAGCGCACCTCTCGGACGGCGAAGTGATCCACTGTGACCTGGTGGTGTCCGCCATCGGCCTGCGCCCACGCGTAGACCTGGCCGCAGCCGCTGGCCTGCAAATCAACCGCGGAATCATGGTGGACCGTCACCTCAAGACCTCCCACGCTAATATCTACGCCTTGGGCGACTGCGCCGAGGTCGATGGCCTGAACCTGTTGTACGTGATGCCGCTGATGAGCTGCGCTCGCGCCCTGGCACAAACCTTGGCTGGCAATGCCACGGCGGTGAGCTATGGGCCGATGCCCATCACCGTGAAAACCCCGGTCTGCCCGCTGGTGGTATCACCTGCGCCACGAGGCACCGAAGGCGTCTGGAGCGTCGAAGGGCAGGGTGCCGACATCAAGGCCCTGTGCCGCGATGCCAGCGGCCGTCTGCTGGGTTATGCACTGACCGGCAGCGCTGTCATGGAAAAACTGGCGCTGAACAAAGAACTTCCGCCGTTACTGGCGTAAATACCACCCGTTCTGTCGCAAACATCACGTTCATACCCGTAGAAAGGCCGCCGCGAGACTGGCGCGGCGCCCGAGGGCGTGCCATCCTCACTCCCGTCTGCCGCAGAGTAGAGCCTGCGGCGCCTTGGCGCTGCTCCACCAGAGAGCAGCACGGACATAACAACAAAAAACCGTCAAAGAGGCTTCACATATGCGTAAACCAGATCTCGCAGCCGCCATCGCTGAAAAAGCCGATCTCACCAAAGAACAGGCCAACCGCGTCCTCAATGCCGTCCTCGAAGAAATCACCGGCGCCCTGCACCGCAAGGACAGCGTCACCCTGGTCGGCTTCGGCACTTTCCTGCAACGCCACCGCGGCGCCCGCACCGGCAAAAACCCGCAAACCGGTGAGCCAGTGAAAATCAAGGCGAGCAACACCGTAGCGTTCAAGCCGGGCAAGTCGCTCAAAGACAGCGTCAACCCGTAAGTTAAGCGGTACCGTCTCGAAGGGAGGCGGGGCGGTAAAGAAGATGGGCACGCCGACTGGGTCGGGTGCCCATTTTTATTGTGCGAGAGAAGCATTTTTGCCACCACAACAGACGTTGCCTCTTGCGTAGATATAAGTGAGTACAGTAGCCATTGATCGAATCGATGTTATAGAGTTTCTATATTGACTCAGTGTGGAACTACATCCAAACGACAGGACACATATAGCGCGAGACTGCAGGGAGCGCTCTCTAAACTCATTTAGAGGTGTATATATGAAAGTTCTTGATCTGCCTTTTGTTCCACCTGTCCAATTACCCCACGAGAAAAAAGCAGAAGCGAAGGCTCCGTCGGCGTCGGGTGCTGCCGGAGCAGCCACCGCTAACGTTGAGGGCGTTTCGAGTGGCGCGGACGAGCAGGTATTTAA
The DNA here is from genome assembly GCF_001896155.1 of Pseudomonas sp. FSL W5-0203. Lineage (NCBI taxonomy): Bacteria > Pseudomonadati > Pseudomonadota > Gammaproteobacteria > Pseudomonadales > Pseudomonadaceae > Pseudomonas > Pseudomonas sp. FSL W5-0203. Next base: position 111,430 of record NZ_MPOR01000007.1, on the reverse strand, counting down.
ATGCATAGCAGCGACCCCGGAGGAGATCGCTGCTAAAAAAAGGCAAATGGGTGCTGCGATTGCTAATAATTTGGGACCCGATCAATTAGACCTTCCTGCCCCCGAAGATCTTAAATTCAAACCTGGCGCTCCAGGCAAACCTCACACTCCAGGCAAACCTAGAACTGGCGGAACTAATGGTGGATCTTCCCCTGCCGTGTCCACACCTAAGCCAACTGTGAAGCCTAAGCCAACGGTAACGCCTAAGCCAACTGTGAAGCCTAAGCCAATCACACCTACTCCAACAAAACCAACGGCTGTGCCGAACACTCCGAGTGGTGTAGTGAGCACCGCGCAAAACATTGTGAGTCAGCCACAGAACTTGCCGCCGGCCCCTCCATCAGTAGCGGCCAGTGTGCGTAATGCTTTTATAACGGCCAGTGCAAACAACATAATCAGCAGCCCCTTCACTGTCGGCCAGCAATTCACGTCTAACTACTTCCAGAATAAATTTACAGCGCAAAGTCAGATGCCAGGAGCGCCAGTACAGAATGCAGATGGCACGATTGGAAGCGTAGACCCTGCCGCGACGAAAGAGCAAAAAATGGAGGCTCGCCTCACCGGTGCTGAAATAAAAAATGAGGCAACGGCCAACCTGTTTATTTTTCTCAACTTAGGAGCAGAAGCAAATGCGGTGCAGCCGAGCGATCAAGCGCCTAAGGACACAGATGGGCGCCTGAAGAACCTTGAGGCGTCGATGGATGCAATCGAAGAGCAAATGCCGGAGCTCGCTAAACGTTTCAAACTTCTTTACGAACCGTACGAAGCGGCCGAATCATCAGTGGCGCCGACTGAAGAATCTCGTATGGACAATATTGAAAAACGTCAGGAACACATAAATGAAATGATCAATTTATTGAAGATTGTTCAGAATCAGAGATCGCAGAAAACACCAGGCGTGTAAGGGAGATGTAGTGTTTATTTAACAAGTGGGCAGGCAATGCGACGAGCGTTATTGGCTTAAATAACGTTGTCTCTTTTTATGGGCAAGAGCACCAATGAAGGTGACAGGTTTATCTGACTTTTGTGTCGACTTTGATCTGAGTGATCTGCCCATTTTTAGCGTCCTGTCATTAATTTTGGCTCCGATCATCAGAACTTTTAATTCAGGATTGCCCCTCTGTTTTTAAGTGCCCTGAAGAAACTCGATAAATTGTTTGGTGAATTCCGGCCCTTCGTACTCTTCAAGATTCTTGATATTGAAGAGTGCGCCTCGTTGCGTTGTGAGCTTTTGCAGACGGCGTTTCAATAACTTATTGATCGGGTTTTCTGGCTCAGAGATAATCAATGCGAGCGCTTTGCGGGCGCGAACAGACACGTCTTTGAAAAAAATGTGCTGGGGATCTGCAGGGGGAATGATCTGCTCAAGATCACAGTCTGTAAACGTTACCCAATCCAGTTTGCACAATTCAAAATCAACAAGAAGGGGGGTGTTGGGCGGTTCGGATATGAAACTTACCTCTTGTAATTTTCCCGAAAACTTGAGGTTTTTTATTTTGCTGGCATTGAACGAGTTGTCAATGATCTTGCACTGGGTAAATATGCAGTTGCTGAATTCGCAATCTTTCAAAGACGCTTCTCGAAAGTTGCACTTTATGAAAGTGCAGTTCTCGAATTTGCTGTTGCTGAAGCCTGAAGCCTGAAAGTCAACCGTCTTGAAGTGACAATGGGCTAATAAGGTCTTATTGAAAAATCTTGAACCGGAAAAATCAGTTTTCTCAAAGCTGCAGCTTTCCAATATACACTGATCGAAAATCGGATCGGAGAGCTTCGCATCTTTTAATTTACAATCGATAACACGTTCTTTTTCAAAACGCGTTTTTTTAGGTAACACAAGCCCGTCTTGCTGTATGCCTGACAGTACGAATGATGGCATTTTGTCATTCACCATAATATTCCTTCATAACCATTGCCCCAGTCCCCATAACGCCGCTGATGCGTGCCTCTTTTCCAATCAGCCTTAGTCGTGAGGTCCCACCAGGTTTTAGTTTTAGTTTCATACACATCGGGAAGACGCTGCCCTGATTTCGATACCTCCAGGTGTCCCAATGATGGATCATTTTTTACTCTGGTTTTGAAGTTTGCATCAATTCTCTGCCCTACATACCTGCGATAGCGAGAACGTGCTTGTCCGAGATCGCCTCTATCATAGGCTCGTTTCACCGCTGCTCTTTGCCTCGGGGTCAATGACCTTTGGGGGTTACTGTAGACAGCCTTCTTCGCTGCATTGGCATGCGCTTGAAGCTTAGCAGTGGTTGAGCCGCACGGTGCCCATCCCAACGGATCGATCCATCCCGAGGGGTTAGGAGAATACTGATAAAGGTTAAAACCTCCTGCTAGCCCGACAGGGTCCGGCGTTGTAAAACGCCCCACGTCGGGATCATAAAACCGGAATGTATTAAAATGCAGCCCCGTCTCCCGATCCAGATACTGCCCTTGGAATCGTAGATTTTGCTCTTCAATGTAATGTGGCTCCCGCACCTCTTCCAAGGTATTGCCCCACACCTGATAAGTCGCACGCCAGGTAATTTGCCCATCGGCCTCGGTCAGTCGCTCCGGCAGTCCGTTAAGATCATTGTGGTAGTAGCGGGTTTTTTGCAGTGGGCCGATGCCGTCAATCCTGGCCAGGGGCACGTAGCTTTCACCTTCGTATAGATACAGACTGGTCTGGCTGTGTTTGAACTCCTGCAACAGACGTAAACCATCCCAGGTGAAACTCGTCTGGCCCAACGGGCGGCCATTGTAATCATGCTCGGTTTTTTCGATCCGCCGCCCTAGGGGGTCATAGGTCATCCTGACCACGTGGCCGCTCTCATTTCGCACTTCAACCAGCCGGCTTTCCGCATCGTAGGCAAAGCGCTGCAAGCCACGAGCAGAGCTGCGTTTTTCGATCATTCTTCCTAAAGCATCATAGGCATACCGTATGTCTTGATAGACGAGCAGGCGATTATGTCGTATGAGACCACCTTGATTTGGGCGGTCCAGCAGATTGGCCGCAGCGTCATAGGCGTATGTTTCGGTCCGGCCAACTTGGTGGCTTAAAAGGATTCGGTCGGTGCTGTCGTAACCCAGATGTTCTTGATGATCATGTTGGTGGTTTATACGACGTCGCCCGATCAGGTTGTCACTGGGGTCGAAGCTATAGTCCGTCTCGACCAGGGGAGGCAACTGCCAAGGCTGGTCAATGCTGCGACGCTGTCGTGAGCGAACCCTGCCACTTCGGTCGTATGCGGTACTCGTTTTGAGTTGGCCCTGGGTACGCTGTACTTCGCGATGCAAGCGATCACGCTCAAAGTCGCTGATGACTTTTCCATCGATGTTCAACTGATGCAGGTGGCCGCTACCGTAGTACAGCCTGTTCAACCATCGACCGTCGGGCAAGCCGGTTTGAACCAGGTTTCCCAGCTCGTCGTAACGATGCTGCACAGACCCTGCCGAGCTTTGCTCCTCAAGCAGTTGCCCCAGCGCGTCATAGCTGAAACCGAGTAGCTGCTGGCGGCCATCAAGGGCGGTGAAGGTGACACCGACCAACTGGTCGTTCAGGTCGTGTTCATAGACCGTGGTGCCGTCCGCGGTGGTTTTACTGACCAGGCGGCCAACAGGATCGCGCTGAAACTGGTGCGACAACGGCGCTACCGGCTCGCCCTCTGTTCCCGGTAGATAGTCCACGGCAACAATATCGTCCAGTGAATCGTAGGTGTAGCAGCGTCGGCTTTGATCCAGATCCTGCTGCTGCACCATGCGGTCGGCTGCGTCCCACTCAAAGCGATAGCTCTCGCCATTCTCGTTGGTCAGCTTGCGGAGTCGTCCGTAGGCATCATGATCGAACATCACCGAACGGTTATGCGCATCCCGGCGTTGTTTGACCAAGCCACGAACGTCATAGTCATAGCGTGTGGTGCTGCCGGCAGGGTCAACGTGGGCAGTCAGATAACCATTTGCGCTGCGCTGGAACAGTTCGACGCGGCCATCTGGAAGCTGGCATTCCAGTAGTAGCCCCTGAGGACCGTACCGATAGCGCACCGATTCACCCTCGGCATTGGTCTGCACCACCAAATTGCCGAAGGCGTCGTACTGATAGCGAGTGGGATAACCCGAGCAGTCCACTTCTTCGACCAGTTGGCTCCATTCGTTCCAATGCAATGTTCTGGTTTTTTCGGTCGCATCGATGATGCGTACCGGCTGGCCGAAACCGTCATAGACATAGCGCGTACGGTTGCCCAGGGGGTTGATTTCCTCGATGCAGTTACCACGCTGGTCGTAGCGATAATGCCAGCTGTGGCCCGCAGCATCGGTTTCCACCTCGGGCAATGCCCAATGCGCCAGCCACTGCGTGCTGCTGGTTCTGGACAGTGGATCGATGACGGCGCTCAGGTTGCCGCACGCGTCATAGTTGAAACGCCACTGGCCGTTTTGCGGGTCAATCGCACCGAGCAGTTGGCGATCTTCGCTCCATTCAAACTGCCACGTATGGCCGAGGTTATCGATGTAGCGAGTGATCTGGAACTGCGGATTCCAATGCCGAGTGCTGACGCGCCTCAACCCGTCGGTGACGCGCGTAATGCCCGCATCCAAGTCGTAGTCGAAGGTGTATTCATCACCCGCATCTGTCCAGTGCCGACTGACGCGCCATTCCGAGCCGTCTGGTCCAGGTACTTGAGCCCATTGGTAGAAGCAGCGCATGCCACTCGGCAATCGGTGCACGGTCATGCGCCTGCCGCTGTCGTAGGCAAAGCTGCGAAGGGTCGTGCCCTGGGCGTCCAAGACTTCGGCAAGATCGCCGTTGCTGTCATAGCGATAGCTGACGAGCACGTCGCAGCGCCCATCGAAATGGTCTTGGCGCAGGTAACGGCGTTCGATATGGCTTACACGCCCAGGATGCTCTGCGGTGTAGCTTAGGTCGACGTGCATCAAGTCATGGGTGTCGCGCAGGCGGCACAGCCGTCCTTGGGCATCGTAATCAAGGAAGATCCGCCCTTCATTGCGATCACCTAGCAGTTGCAGACGCATTCGAGAGTGGTTCTGCGGGTCGAGTTCGAACAGCCGATACAGGCCGTCGGTACTCTCGATCAAGACCGCTGCGTCACCACTGCGCCTGACCGCAAGACCTTCGACTGGGTCGAATGCTCCGCCGGACGCAGGGATGTAACCGATCTCCAAGCGCCTTCCCTGTTCATCGATATAAAACAAGTTTTCGTCTTTATCGATCTCGACCGATACCTCATAGGCAACGCTCCAGCCCGCCCCAAAGAGACCGTCGGTCCGTGCGTCGAGGCTGCTGTAGAAACGCTGCCAATCGATGGGAAACAGCCCAGGAAGCACGAAATCCAGTTCATCCTCATCACCTAGAATCTTAGCGCCGGTCGCACTGTGCACGGGGTTGGGGGAGCCGTTCATGGCGCTCTTGAGCGCAGAGGTTATTTTGCTGGTGCCATAGGAGACTCCAGCCCCTACCACCACACTGCCGAACAGGCAGGGCAGTTTGCTCCAAAAGCACTTCACATTGCCGCGTAGCATCAACAAGGCAGTAATCGCCAGCCCCACCCCCGGCGTTTTCCCGCTACGAATCTCCTGCACCACAATGGTCTCACCACCAATGCGCACATCCGGCGAAATCAGGCCCTCAGCCGTCCCAATCTTGGCGTCACAGGTACTGCGATCACCGCTGCGTGCCGCAGGCTGCCCGTTGATGAACACCGAGCTGGAACCTTCGGCAATAAACTGCAGGGGCATGGGCGGATGCTTGTTGCACACCACGGTGTCCAGCGGGCACGGCTCGGTGCCGGGGGCGGGCGAGGCGACGGTCGGGCGCCACATCTGCGAGAAAAACTCCCCGGCCATATCCAGGAAGCTCGGCGCTGCCGGCTCGCTGGGCGCGACCGGTACAGCCGTCATCTTGCCTGCGGCGCGGGCGGCCTTTTTGCCATTGATGAACACGTTGTGCGAACCGCTGGTGATGAAGGCATCGATCACCGGCGGGAACACCCAGTTGGCGGCGGACTCGCACCAACTGGATATCTTCAAGTCCGCCCCCGTGAGGCCAGCGGTAATACCGACGACCGCGCCCACCACCAACACCAGGGCTACACCGCCGGTGGCGATGGTTGCACCCGTCGCGAGGAACACCGCCCCGGCAACGGCCAGGCAGCCCACGGTGGTGAGCGCCGCATAGGCGGCCACTTCCAGCACGCCGCCGAGAATATCGGCCATCACCGAGGTGTGCAGCAGTGCGTCGCCTTCGCGGGCCGCCCAAAGATCCTCACTCATTGCTCAGACTCGACTCAGGGCGTGGCGAGGAAGTGGAGTGTGTTTTTCAGCGTTGCCCAGTGTGCCGCTTCGGCAGGGCCCAGGGGCTGGGTCTTGACGTAGCTCAGGGCAATCAGATTGCGGGTGCCAGGTATCTGCATCGCCAGCTGATACTGGTAAATGTTGTCGCTGCCTTTGTTGAAGTGGTTCTGCACTTCAAACGCATCGATGTCCTGCGCTGGGCCGACCTTGACCGCTTGTGCAGGGCTATAGCGCAGATCTTTGACCTGCTGCTCGAGTTTTTTCAGCTGGCCTTCAAAATTGCTTTGCAGGCTTTCGCCGTCCGCCAACGGGCTGCGGCTCACCACCAGGGTGGTGCCCAGCTTGGCGAACTTGAGGATATTGATGGAGGTGTCCTGTACCTCGGCGTCGGGAAGGGTGAATTGGGCTTCGTTGATCAGATAGTTCATGGTGACAAAATCTCGTTATTGACCAGCACCGGGCTTACCGGGGAATTTTGACTCGACGGCGGACTTGATCGTGCTTTGCACGCCCTGGGCACCCGGCGAAGTGCCTTTGTCGCTGCCCAGGTTGATGTCCAGCTTGCCCTTCGTCTGGATCTTGCTGCTGCCGGTGGAAAACAGGTTGAACGAGCCACAGGTCAGGTTGATGTCGCCGCCAGCCTTGAGCTCAATCACGCTGTCGCCGCACACCAGGCGAAGACTCTCGCCGGCCTCGATGGTGTAACTCGTGGCGGCGCTGTCGGACTTGGCACCGCCCACGATCACCGTGTCGTTATTGCGCACAACCCGCAGGCGGTTACTGCCAATGGTCACCGTCTCGTTATGCCCAATATTCTTGTTGCGGTCATGCCCCACCGAGTGGCTTTCATCCACCTCCACCACGATGTCCTGGTTACGCTCGGCATGGATATACAACTGCTCCAAGCCCTTCTTGTCCTCCATGCGGATTTCATTGAAGTTGGCCGGCGTGCCGCCTTTGCTGGAGCGACTTTTCATGCCGCTCTGGGTGGCGTTCTCCGGCAAGTCGTAGGGCACCGTCTGCTCAGCGTTGTACACCCGCCCGGTGATGATCGGTCGGTCGGGGTCGCCTTCGAGGAAGCTGACGATCACCTCTTGGCCGATGCGCGGAATCTGCATCGAGCCCCAGTTCTTGCCGGCCCAGGATTGCGACACACGAATCCAGCACGAGCTGTTCTCGTTGGATTGGTCATGGCGGTCCCAGTAGAAATGCACCTTCACGCGGCCGTACTGGTCGGTCCAGATTTCCTCGCCCTTGGGGCCTACCACCAAGGCGGTCTGCGGGCCTTTGACGATGGGGCGGTGAGTATTGGCCAGCGGGCGGAAACTCTGTTGGGCGTCGATGCAGGTCAGGCTGCTTTCAAACTGCGCCGAGCCTGAACCGCCACCGCTTTCCAGGCTTTCTTGCACGATGAAGTAGCGGCAACCGACGATCAGGTACTCGCGGTTCTGGTCCTGGCGACTGAAACCGGTGAGGCTGAACAGATGGCCCGAGCCCAGCCCGCGCGCATTGCCGCTGAACTCAATCTGTTCATGCAGGGTTTGCAGGGCCTCGATGCGGGTGCGCGCATAGTGTTCGCCGTCGGCGCTTTGCACGTAGGTACCGGGGTAGTCGTACAGCGGGTAGTCGCCGGCGGTGTGCGGGCGCGGCATGGCCGAGCGCACGTCGATGCTCGCGCTGGGGCGCTGGAAGTCGTAGTCGTTCAGCTCCAGCGAGCCCGGCTGCACCTCCTGCGCCAGGTGCCAATTGTGCATATGGTCGCGCTCGCGCTGCTGCTCGTCCTTGGGGTAGTAGGGGATCGACGCGTAGCCGGGCACGCTGGTGTGGGCGCCATAGGCGTCGGCCAGCACCAGCACATGGCGGTCCTGTTCATGGCGGAAGAAGTAGTAGATGCCTTCCTGTTCCATCAGTCGGCTGACGAAATCGAAGCTGGTCTCGCGGTACTGCACGCAGTACTCCCACTCGCGATACGGCCGGCTGAGGGTGTCTTCAAAGTCGGAAAAACCCAGGTCACGGAACACCTGCTTGATGATCTGCGGGATGCTCAGGTTCTGGAAAATCCGGCAGTCGGAGGTGCGGCTGAGCAACCACAGCCAAGGGCGCAGGGTGACTTGGTAACTGGCGAACTGGCCTTTGTCGATGTTCTGGCTGCACCGCGCAACGATCCCGTGGAAATGCCGCTCGCCGCCGTCCGCCAGTTGCAGGCCGACGCTCATCGGTTTACCCAGCAATTGGTTCAGGTCGATGTTGGCGTCCAGGGACGTCAGTTGCAGCTCATAGTTGAACAGCCGGCCCAACTCTTCACCGCCGCCCATTTCGTTGAGCAGCAGCACATCCGGCCCGAGGGGGCTGTTGATCTTGGCCAGGCGTGAGGCTTGGTTGAATAGCATCGGTAGTCCCGTAAATACCGTCATCACTGACGGAACCGGATCAACTGTGGGAGCTGGCTTGCCTGCGATAGCGGTGGATCAGTCAACATCAATGCTGAATGTCAGACCGCTATCGCAGGCAAGCCAGCTCCCACACTGACCGTATTCCAACAATAGTTATTCGGTGTCGCTGAAGTCGTAGTGCAGTTCATTATCCCGACTACTGATCCGCACCCCCGCCAGTGCCTTGCCTTCCAACATGCGCGTCAGAAATTCCCGGCTCATGTCCGGCAGCAGGCTGTTGGTCAGGATGGTGTCGATCATGCGCCCGCCGCTTTCGGTCTCGGTGCAGCGCGAGACGATCAGGTCGACCACTGCGTCGTCATACTCGAACGCGACTTTGTGGGTGTTCTCCACACGCTTCTTGATGCGGTTCAGTTGCAGGCGCGTGATCGCTTTGAGCATCTCATCGCTCAGCGGGTAGTACGGGATGGTCACCAGGCGACCGAGCAAGGCCGGTGGGAAAATCTCCAGCAGAGGCTGGCGCAGGGCCTTGGCGATTTCCTCGGGCTCGGGGATGTTCGCCGGGTCCTTGCAGACGTGGGAGATCAGCTCGGTACCGGCGTTGGTGGTCAGCAGGATCAGGGTGTTCTTGAAGTCGATCACCCGGCCCTCGCCGTCCTCCATCACGCCCTTGTCGAACACCTGGAAGAAGATCTCATGCACGTCCGGGTGAGCTTTCTCCACCTCATCGAGCAGCACCACGCTGTAGGGTTTGCGCCGTACCGCTTCGGTCAGCACACCGCCTTCGCCGTAGCCGATATAGCCCGGTGGCGCGCCCTTGAGGGTGGACACGGTGTGGGCTTCCTGGAACTCGCTCATGTTGATGGTGATGACGTTCTGCTCACCGCCATACATGGCTTCGGCCAGGGCCAGGGCGGTTTCGGTCTTGCCCACACCCGAGGTGCCGGCCAGCATGAACACGCCAATCGGCTTGCTCGGGTTGTCGAGGCCGGCGCGGGAGGTCTGGATGCGCTTGGCGATCATCTGCAGGGCATGGTCCTGGCCGATGATGCGTTTCTTCAAGTGTTGGTCGAGGTTGAGCACAGTCTCCAGCTCATTGCGCGCCATGCGGCCCACCGGGATGCCGGTCCAGTCGGCGACCACCGAGGCCACGGCCTGATAATCCACGGTCGGCAGGATCAACGGGGTTTCGCCTTGCAGGGCGGTGAGGCGCTGTTGCAGGTCGACCAATTGCGCACGCAACTCATCGTTGCCGCTGTCCACCACACCGGCTTTCTCGCGCAAGGTTGCGCGGGTGGCGAGCAGTTCATCCACCAAGGCTTTCTCTTCAGCCCAGCGGCTTTCCAGCGTGGCCAGACGCTCACGCTCGGCGGTCAGCAGCGCTTCGCTATTGGTTTGACGCGCACCAATGGCAATGCCGATCGCATGCTCACGGGCGATGATTTGCAACTCGGTTTCCAGGGCCTCGATACGGCGACGGCTGTCGTCCACTTCCGCGGGTACCGCGTGCAGGCTGATGGCGACGCGGGCGCAGGCGGTGTCCAGCAGGCTTACGGATTTGTCCGGCAACTGGCGCGCCGGAATGTAGCGGTGGGAGAGCTTCACTGAGGCTTCCAGAGCTTCGTCGAGGATCTGCACCTGATGGTGTTTTTCCATGGTGGAAGCCACGCCGTGCATCATCAGCAGGGCCTTGTCTTCCGACGGCTCGGCAACCTGCACCACTTGGAAGCGGCGGGTCAGGGCCGGGTCTTTCTCGATGTGCTTTTTGTACTCGGCCCAGGTGGTGGCAGCCACGGTACGCAAGGTGCCACGGGCCAGGGCAGGCTTGAGCAGGTTGGCTGCGTCACCGGTGCCGGCAGCGCCACCGGCACCCACCAGGGTATGGGCTTCGTCGATAAACAGGATGATCGGCTTGGGCGAGGCCTGCACGTCTTCGATGACCTGGCGCAGGCGCTGTTCGAACTCGCCTTTCATGCTGGCGCCGGCTTGCAGCAAGCCCACGTCGAGGCTGCGCAGCTCCACGTCTTTCAAGGCGGGCGGCACGTCACCGGCGACGATGCGCAGGGCGAAACCTTCGACCACGGCGGTCTTGCCCACCCCGGCTTCACCGGTAAGGATCGGGTTGTTCTGGCGCCGACGCATGAGGATGTCCACCAGTTGTCGGATCTCCTCGTCACGGCCCACGATTGGGTCGAGCTTGCCGCTGCGGGCCTGTTCGGTCAGGTCCACAGTGAAACGCTTGAGCGCTTCCTGCTTGCCCATCGCGCTGGGCGCCATGGCACCGCTGGCCTCGCCTGGCACACCGGCATTGAAACCGTCGCTGGCGCTCAAGGCATTTTCCGGCGAGTCACCGACGTATTCGTCAAAGCGCTCGCTCAAGGCCTCGGCCTTGATCTTGTCGAACTCGCCGGACAGGCCCAGCAGCGCATGGCGCAGGCTCGGTGTCTTCAAGATGCCCAGCACCAGATAACCGGTGCGCACCTGGCTTTCGCCAAACATCAGGCTGCCATACACCCAGCCGCGTTCCACGGCTTCTTCCACATGGGAGGACAGGTCGGTGATCGACGTCGAGCCACGCGGCAGGCGATCTAGGGCTTCGGTGAGGTCGCGGGCCAGGCGCGCCGGCTCCACGTTGAACTGACGGATGATGCGGTGCAGGTCCGAGTCCTGCAGTTGCAGCAACTGGTGAAACCAGTGGGCCAGTTCCACATACGGATTGCCCCGTAATTTGCAGAACACGGTGGCGGCTTCGATGGCTTTGTAGGCCACGCTGTTGAGTTTGCCGAACAGTGCGGCGCGACTGATTTCACCCATGCTCTGGATTCCTTGAGGTGGTGGCGTGGTCGGCGTAATGCCGGGCCAGGATTAGGTCGTTGGCGTCATGCGCAGGTTGGCCGAGCCAGGTGTTGAAGCCCAGGCGGAACTGGCCGTTGAGTTGCAGCGCCGGTACTTCGGGTTGTTGCAAAACCAGGTTCAAGTCCCAGTCCAATTCATGGCCCAGGTACTCGGCCACCCACGCCACCAGCTCGTTGAACGGCTGTTGGCCGGGCAGCATGCCCATGTAGTTATCCAGCGTGAGCGGGCCCAGGCGGATGCGGAATTTGTGCTGGCGGTCCCATACGTGGCTGCCCAGGCAGAAGTCCACGCCCAACTGGTTGGCGCTGACCCCCACGCGGCTGCGTTCGGGCAGTTCAAGCCATTGGCCGACGTATTCCTCGATCTCTACCGGCAGGCCGAAGTACTCGCCCAGGATCGCTTTCAAGCCATCCGGGTAGCGGGTTTGCGCCGACAGATGGCCGCTGTAATGCAGCTTCGCGGTATCGGGGATCAGCCCTTGATTGAGCAGGCTCGGCATCCCGCGGCCACTCAGGGCGGCGAGGCGGGCGGACCAGTAGTCATCGTCCGGGCGGTCATGGCTGACCGTTGGCCGCGCCTCGGCCCAGGCCCGATAGAACAGGGTCAGCAGGCGATGGTGGAATACATCCAGGAACTGCTTGCTGGTGCTGTCGGCGTTGTTGCGTTGGCGCTCGCGCACGTACTCGGTGATGTGCAGCGGCAGCGGCCCGTTGGGGCCGCCGAGGCCGAAGAAGAACTGCTCCAACCGCGCCGGCTTGCCGTCGCCACCGGGGGCGACCGAGGCGAGGGTGGCGGGTGCGAAGGTGCAATCGGCCTGCTGCCCCAGGCGCAGCGGATCATCGGCCAGGCGCAGGGAATGGCCCAGGCGTGGCAGCTCGGGCGTTTCGCACTCGATGCGCCGCAATGCCTGGAAGAAGTCATATTCCCAGGGCTCCTGGTGCATCGCGTCCAGGGTTCTCACAGGGTCGGACGCCGTCCGGGCTTGGCTTTCCATCGCATGATCTCGCCGCGTTCGGTGGTACGGATCACCGTCTCGGTAAAGCTGTTGATCGACACGTAGCGTGCCAGGAAGCGCTCCAGCACTGCACCGAGCAGGAACACGCCGGTGCCGCGAAACGCGTTTTCGTCGAACTCCAGGGTGATTTCCAGGCCGCGGCCAAACACAATCGGGCCAGGCATCGGCAGGCGTCGGGTCACCGCCTTGCTGCTGACTTCGCGCAGGCCTTCGATCTGCAATTGCAGGGCGGCGTCATTGCTGTCGCCGTACAGGCGCAGCAATTCGCGCAAGGCGCCGGCGCCCTGGCCCTGTTCGCTCAAGGAGAGGTAGTTGAGCGACAACTGGCTGATCAGGCGCCAGGCCTTGGCGTCATGTGCGTGGCTGGCACGCGGGCGGCTTGGCCCGGCGACGCACCGCACGGCCAGTACCGGCGCGCTGTCGGCCAGGGTGAAGTCGGTCTTGCCGTTGCCCACGCTCATGAACAGCGGCAGGTCCCGGTTGGTGCACAGCGCCGTCACGCCCAGTTGGCGCAGGTCATGGCGATACGGCGCCTGGCGGCTGTCCACCAGGCTGACGAAGGTTTCACTGCCTACATAAGTGGAGCGTGGGCCATTGCGGCGTTGGTCGCTGGACAGCACCCGTGGCTCGCGGCGCACGCTGTAATACGCCTGGTCGCGGCCATAGCGCGACGGATCGCGCACCGCATAGAACGGCAAGAACGGCTGCTCCGGTCCGGTGCCATGGCCGGTAATGCCGCTCAAGGAGTGAATCTCGAAATCCATCGGCCGCGTACGGTCGGCGATCACATGGTGTTCATTGACCCGGTCGGACAAGTGGATGCGGTCCACGCGCTTGGGGAACAGGTTGATGGCGGGCGTGCAGAACGGCAAGAACTGCGCCGCGCCGACACTGCCTTCCAGGCTCGGTTCGTGGCGGTCGAACAACACGATCAGTTCCAGCTCCTGGCCGTCACACCGCTTGACCGCGCGTCTCAACTCGGCGAACTCAACGAACAGGAAGCGATGGGGCAGGGCGAAGTACTCCTGCAACAGGCGATAGCCCTGGAACGCCCGTGCCACCACCGGCATGGCCGCATCGGCATCATCGAACCCCCGCGAGCGCAACGCGCCCTGGGGCAGGCGCTCGACCCAATCGCCACCGGGCTGACGCGCAAACACCGCGCAGGCATTGCCCAGCAGTTGTTCGTAGAGGCGAAACGGTTGTTCATCAGCGCCGCTCAGGTACAGCGGCAAGGTATCCAGGTCGAGGCTGTTGAACGGCAGCTCGGCACCGGTGCGCAGGGTCAGGCGCAGGCCCGCCTTGGCTTTCGGTTCGCTGGCGGCCAGGCGTCCGAGCACGGCGGCGGGGTTGCCGAAATATTCGGCGTTGCTGACCTGCAACGGCCACAGCGTCACCGGGTGCGCGGTGCGGTACTCGCAGCAGGTCTGGGTTTCACGGCCCAGGGCGGCACGCAGCACCGTGTCCCGGGGCAGCGGGAAACCGCCGGCCAGGGAGCCTTCATCGGGGTCGGTCTGCAATTGCACTACGGTCATCGACGGCGTCGGTGCCAAGTAGTGCGGGTAGGCGATTTCCAGCAAGTTGTGGGTGAAGGTCGGGTACTCGGCGTCGAGCTTGAGCTGCACGCGGGCGGTGAGATAGGCGAAGCCTTCAAGCAAACGTTCGACGTACGGGTCGGCGCAGTCCATGCCGGACAGGGTCAGCCGACTGGCGATCTTCGGGTATTCCTTGGCGAACTCGGCGGCGCTTTCGCGCACGTGGTGCAGTTCCTGGTTGTACAGCTCCAGCAGGCGCGGATTCATGGGCGTCTCCGCTGGTCGGCATTGAGCACGCGCACATGGCCGGACTCCAGGTCCACGTCGGTCTGCAACAGCAAACGCAACGGCACCGGCTGTGCCCACAGGTCGCCTTCAATCTCGAAACTCAGGGCGTTGTGATTCATCTCGCCATGGCCCATGCGCGCCTTGACCCGCAATGTGTGGCGCAAAATACGCGGCTCGAAAGTGGCGATGGCCTGGTAAATCAAGGCTTCTAGGGCTTTGATATCGACGCTCGACGCGCTGTTGCCCGCCAGTGCTGGCAGGCCGTAATTGACCACCGAAGTGCCGGCCGGGGTGTGCAGCGTGGCATCGGTATCGAGTAACGAGGTGGTGTTAAGCAACCACGCCAGGTCACGCAGCACCGAGGCCTTCAATTGGGTCAGGGACAGCACGCGTTTGTCGGCGCTTTCCTTGGGGTTGGTCGGGTCGTCGTCGGTCAACCGGTCCAGCAGGGACGGTTGCAGACGGTCGCGGGAAGCGATTTCAGTTACCACCAAAGCAGCTCCACGGACGGGTTGCGAGAGGGACACAATGGCCGTGGCACCGGGCCACGGCCACAAGGGCTATCAGCGTTTGGTGTTGGAGCGGATGTTCCAGCCAAACTTGATGGCGCCGCCGTCTTTGGTGCCGTCGGCTTTCTGCGGCTGGTAGTCGACCATCACTTGGGCGAAGTTCAGGGTGACGTTTTCGGTCAGGCGATCATCGCTGCCCGAACCGCCGGTGCTCAAGGAGGTGACCAGCACTTCTTCCAGGTTGATCACCATGTACTCGACCTGGCTCTCGCCACCGGCCTTGCGCACGGTCAGCTTGACCTTGTCGATGTGCTTGCCGCTGGCGCAGTGCATCATCAGGTTGGGCGAAGCCTTGTCGACGTACTTGGTCAGCGACAGGTCCTGGATATTCACCTTGCCCGCGCCACCGCCACCGCCGACGTGCATGTTGCCGGACTGGGACATGCCCCAGCTCCAGTTCAACACATCGATTTCGTCCTTGTGGGCCTTGTCCATGGACTCGCCCTTGATGTCGCCGATCTTGATGAAAATATCAACAGCCATGTTTTCTCCCTGTGTGGCCCATGCCACTTGATTGGGTGATCGTTCCCACGCTCTGCGTGGTAACGCATCCTGTGACGCTACGCGTCACCGGGGCGCAGAGCGTCCCGGGCGGCATTCCCACGCGGAGCGTGGGAACGAGCTAGCTCAACCGTTACTTATGCGCTTTTTGCCGAGGGCAGCTTCGATACCAGGCGCAACGACACCGTCAGCCCTTCAAGCTGATAGTGCGGGCGCAGGTAGAACTTGGAGTTGTAATACCCCGGGTTGCCTTCGACTTCTTCCACGATCACTTCGGCCGCCGCCAACGGGTGCTGGGCCTTGGTGGTTTCGGTGGAGTGCGCCGGGTCGCCGTCGACGTAGTTGAGGATCCAGTCCTGCAACCAGCGCTGCATTTCGTCCTTCTCTTTGAAGGAGCCGACCTTGTCGCGCACGATGCACTTCAAGTAGTGGGCGAAACGGCAGGTGGCGAACAGGTACGGCAGGCGTGCGGCCAGGTTGGCGTTGGCGGTGGCGTCCGGGTCGTCGTATTCGGCAGGCTTTTGCAGCGACTGGGCGCCAATGAACGCGGCGAAGTCGGTGTTTTTCTTGTGCAGCAGCGGCATGAAACCGTTCTTCGCCAGTTCCGCTTCACGGCGGTCACTGATGGCGATTTCGGTCGGGCACTTCATGTCCACGCCACCGTCATCGGTAGGGAACGTGTGGGCCGGCAGGTTTTCCACTTCACCACCAGACTCGATACCGCGGATGCGCGAGCACCAGCCGTAGTGCTTGAACGAACGGTTGATGTTCACTGCCATGGCGTAGGCGGCGTTGGCCCAGGTGTACTTGGAGCTGTCGGCGCCGTCGGTGTTTTCTTCGAAGGCGAAGGCTTCTACCGGGTCGGTCTTGGCGCCGTACGGCAGGCGTGCCAGGAAGCGCGGCATGGTCAGGCCGATGTAGCGCGAATCTTCCGATTCACGCAGCGAGCGCCAGCCGGCGTATTCCGGGGTGGTGAAGATCTTGGTCAGGTCGCGTGGGTTCGACAGTTCCTGCCACGAACCCATGCCCATCACGGTCGGCGAGGCCGCAGCGATGAAAGGCGAGTGCATGGCGGCGCAGACTTTTGACAGCTCGCCCAGCAGTTCCACGTCGGGCGGCGACTGGTCGAAGTAGTAGTCACCCACCAGGCAGCCGTAAGGTTCGCCACCGAACTGGCCGTATTCTTCTTCGTACATCTTCTTGAAGATCGGGCTCTGGTCCCACGCGGTGCCCTTGAATTTCTTCAGGGTCTTGTGCAGGTCTGGCTTGGAGATGTTGAGCACGCGAATCTTCAGTTGCTCATCGCTCTCGGTGTTATTGACCAGGTAATGCAGGCCACGCCAGGCGCTTTCCAGTTGTTGGAAATCCTGGTGGTGGATGATCTGGTTGACCTGGGCGGTGAGCTTGGCGTCGATGGCGGCGATGATCGATTCGATCGACTTGATCGCGTCGTTGGACACCAGGTCGGTTTGCGCCAGGGCCTGTTCAGCCAGGGTGCGCACCGCGGTTTCAACGGCTTCGCGGGCACGCTCGGTCTTGGGCTTGAATTCTTGCAGCAGCAGGTTCGCGAACTCGCTGGCTTCTTCGGTGGTACCCAGGATCTGGCTGCCTTCGCGGGCGGTATTGTCCGTCATGATTACTGCTCCCCTGCAGGCTTGGGCGCGCTGGCAAGTGCCTGAAGCAATGCCGGGTCCTTGATCGCCTTCATGATGATTTCTTCAGCGCCAGTCTTGCCGTCCATGTAGGTCAGCAGGTTGGCCAATTGGGTGCGGGCTTCGAGCAGCTGATTCAGGGAGTCGACCTTGCGGGCCACGGCGGCCGGGCTGAAGTCGTCCATGCTTTCGAAGGTGATGTCCAGGCTCAGGTTGCCTTCGCCTGTCAGCTCATTGGGTACGTGGAACGCGACGCGTGGCTGCATGGCCTTGAGGCGTGAGTCGAAGTTGTCGACGTCCACCTCAAGGAACTTGCGGTCGGCCACGGGTGCCAGCGGCTCGGCAGGCTTGCCGGCGAGGTCGGCCATCACGCCCATCACGAAGGGCAGCTGGACCTTTTTCTCGGCGCCGTAAAGCTCGACGTCGTACTCGATCTGCACTCGAGGCGCACGGTTGCGCGCGATGAATTTCTGAGAACTTTGCTTCGCCACGTTGCTGCTCCTGGTCGCTTGAGCGACGGTGTTGTTACTGCACGGTCCGGCGGCTTACTCGCTTTCGGGGCCGCGCAGGTTTTCAAATTGGGACATGCCATCGGGAATCAGATTGCGCACGATGGCCGCAAAGTCGGCATGTACCAGATTCTTGGCTCGGTTCAACAGCACCGGCAGCGGGCTCGAAGGCTCGTGGCGGGTGTAGTACGCAAGGATCTTGTCGAGGCTGCGCAGCACATCGTCGCGGGTGGCGATGTCGCCAGAAGGGCGAGGAGCTGCGGGCGCGGCGGCGTTATCGACCGAGGGGGCATTGTCTTCACTGACGGCCTCGGGATCGCTGCTGCTGTCGGTGCCTGGCACCGCTTGGTTGAGTAGTTGCAGGGCCTGTTTGAGCGGCTGCTTCAAGGCGCTGAGGTCCACGCCCTGGGCGGAACCGACTTGGTCATTGACCTGTTGCTCAATGGCCTCGCACGCCGCACGCGCCGCGCTCAAGGCGTCACGGGTGGCTTGCAGTTGTTCGGGGTCGCTGTCCAGGAACGCGGCGTTGAGTTGCTGGTTGCCCAACTGCTCATCGGCAAAACTCTGCAGGCCGCTGGCGTTGAGCGCTGCGCGCAGGGTCACGGGCCCGAAGGTGCGCGAGCGCGTCAGGATGCTTTCGCGCAGCAGACGAATATTGGTCTCGCAGGTCAGGCCGGTAAGGGCGTTGATGCGCACGGTGGGGTCGTTGTCATCGTCGGCATCCAGGCGCGGGTGCAGATCGGCCCAGTATTGGCGCAGCAAGGCGTCGATCAGCGTGAGGACTTCGGCCAGCCCGGCCACACCCTGGAGGGCGAGGGTGCTTTGCAGCAGAAAGTGGGTGATGCGCAGGTCTTTGCTGCGCTGCAACAGGTCGAGGCTTTGCTGCTGGATGCTGCGCCACTCGGGCGGCTCAGCGGGCAGGATCGAGTCGCCCATGCTGCGTTCGGGTTGGCCCTTGGCATCACGTTCCAATTGCAGAAATTGCGCGTCATATTCCATGTCCTCGCCACAGGGCGACGTCGCGGAAACGGCGGTGAGCAGCAACGGCACATCCACTGAATTCGATCTCCTTATCGGCCCGCTGGATGGCGGGCAACGCATGCATTAGTTGCGTAATGAACTTTGCATGTTTTCTTGGTCATATACTCAGCGTGCCACTACTGCGCCATCACTGATGTTCAAGAAGTTGTGCATTTTTGGTGTAGTACTTATGGCTTGTCAAGGTAAGCTATTCGCCCTCTGTGACAGATGTGCGGTGTTTAACAACCTGCGCGACTGGCGAGTCGAAAGGCGCGCCCAGAGCGGATTTTTGTCATGGAAGCCAGTTAAGATCAGCGATCATGCTGGTAAAAGCAGATTTTGGCGGTCGTTTGTACGACAGGACGGGACTCTCCAGGGCGGTGCTGCCTCCTGGGTAGACTGCGCGCGATGTATCAGCAAGGAGGCAAGATGTCGCTGTGTTTGACTATCACTAGTTATCACAAGATCACACCTGGGCAATGCCCCGAAAAGTCCATGGATCAGGGCGTGATGGCTATTGGCCGCAGTTCTGACAATGACTGGGTATTGCCCGACCCTGAGCGTCTCGTCTCTTCGCAACATTGCGTTATTCAATACAAAGATGGCCGTTATTATTTGACCGATAACAGCACCAATGGTGTGGAGTTGGTCAAGGCGGGTATTCGTATGCGTCGGGGTAACAGCGAGCCGTTGCAAGACGGTGAATTGATCCGCATCGGCGATTACGAAATCCAGGCGCGTATCGACTTCAACGTGCAGGCCATCGACAGCCAGCCATTTGCCGGCGACTCACCCAATAGCTTTGAAGCGCTGATGGGCGCCGTGGCGAGCCAACCTGCGCCCACGCCGATGATCGCGCCGCAGTTCCAGGGCGCCTCGGCCATGGAAACTTTGCCAGACCTGTTCGACTTCCTCAGCCCCACCGCCGTGCCGCCGCCCACCGTGGCGGACCATGTGCCGTCCGAGCAACACGATTTTCGCCCCCCGGCCCCAGTGGCCGTACCGGCGCCCGAAAAGCCATTGGTGCAAGGCTCGGTGATTCCCGAAGACTGGGACCTGTTCGGCGACGCGCCCGCGCCCGTGGTCAATGCTGCGCCCGCCCCAGACCCGATCATCCCGCCGCCACCTGTGGTCGAGCCTGTTGCGCTCCCCGTGGCCAATGCCGAGCCACAACCGGACCTCCTGCAAGCCTTTCTGCGCGGTGCGGGCCTGGACCAGTTGCGCCTGGACAAAGCCGACGCTTGCGCGCAGATGGAAAGCATCGGCCGCAGCTACCGGCTGATGGTCGAGGGCCTGATCGACGTACTGCGCGCCCGTGCCAGCCTCAAGGGCGAGTTTCGCATGCAGCAGACGATGATCCGCCCCGCCGAAAACAACCCGTTGAAATTCGCCCCGAATGCCGATGAAGCGTTACTGCTGTTGCTGCGTCATGGCAACCAGGCGTTTATGGCGCCGGACCTCGCCGTACGTGACAGTTTCGACGACCTGCGCGCCCACCAGTTGGCCGTGATGGCTGGCGTAGAAGCGGCGATCAAACACCTGCTCACGCGCTTTGAACCGGCGCAATTGGAGGAGCGCATGGGCAAACCCGGCGGCCTCTCGAGTCTGTTCAACGGTTCGCGCCAGGCCCAGTACTGGCAGCAGTTCACCGAGCTCTACAGCAACATTTCCCGCGAGGCCCAGGACGATTTCCAGGACCTGTTCGGTCGCGAATTCAGCCGGGCCTACGAAGAACACAGTGCACGACAGCGACGCTGAAAACGCCTCGCACTAATGGATAAAACGGATAGCTAAATACGTCATTGAGGACGCAGGATGATTCCCAGGTTTTTACTCGCAGCCGCCACCGCGCTGCTGCTGACGGCGTGTGCCAACGACACTGCCAAACCCCAGGCGGCTGCCGAGGCCGAAGCTGACACGGCCGCCGTTGAGCTGCATTTTCATGCGATTGCCGGGCTTAACCCCGGTGCCAACGGCCAGGCCGCGCCGGTGCGGGTGCGCATTTTCGAATTGAAAAACGCCGCGACCTTTTCACGCTCCGATTACTTCGCCCTGGCGGACCGTGCGCAATCGACCCTCGGCCTCGACCTGCTGGACCAGGACGAAGTGATGGTGCAGCCCGGCCAACAACTGAGCCTGCAGCGCGATCTCGACCCGTCCACGCGCCAGATCGGCTTGCTGGTGGGCTACCGCGAGTTGGACCGTGCGCAATGGCGCACGGTCATCAACGTGCCGCCGCGCCAATACAGCGAATACCAGATCAGCCTCGACGTGCATGCCGTGCGCGCCGACGTCGTGGCTTCCCCATCCAGCCCAGCCCAATAACAAGCAATCGGAGCCCCCATGTCCTGGAACAATCGCGTGGTCTGGTCGGAAGGCATGTTCATCGGAACGCAGCACTTCCAGCAGCATGACCGTTACCTGGAAAACCTGATCGATGCCCGCAGCCGTCCGTTGTCAGCGGGTGCCTGGGGGTTCTCCGAACTGCTGATCGACCAGGGCCTGCTGGCCCAGGGCAAGCTGGCGATTGTGTCGGCCCGCGGCCTGCTGCCCGATGGCACGCCGTTCAATATTCCCCAGGACGACCTGGCGCCGAGCCCGTTGAACATCGACGACAACCTGCGCGACGGCCTGGTGTACCTGGCCCTGCCGCTCAAGCGCGCCGGCGCCCGTGACACGGTGGACGAGGGTGAAGCCCTGGAAGCGGCGCGCTACGTGAGCCAGGTGCGTGAAGTGCGCGACGACAACGCCCCGTTCGAAAACCGTGCACCGGTGGCGGTGGGGTCGCGGGCATTGCGCCTGCTGACGGCGCAGGACGGCATCAGCGACTACGCCGCCATCGGCCTGGTACGCATCAAGGAAAAGCGTGCCGACCGTGCGTTGGTGCTCGA
Source organism: Pseudomonas sp. FSL W5-0203 (assembly GCF_001896155.1). Lineage (NCBI taxonomy): Bacteria > Pseudomonadati > Pseudomonadota > Gammaproteobacteria > Pseudomonadales > Pseudomonadaceae > Pseudomonas > Pseudomonas sp. FSL W5-0203. The sequence continues at coordinate 89,874 of NZ_MPOR01000007.1, read as the reverse complement.
TGACACTTACATCCCGCCCGTGCTGGACGTGGCCGCAAGCAAGCCGCTGACGGCCTTTCGCAGCGAACTGCTGGGCCTGTTGCACCAGCGTGGCGAAGCCCTGGCCGGCCGCGTTGTGGCCTCGGGTGCCGGGGGGGCCTCTGAGATCGCCGACTTCATGCTGTTGCAACTGGTCAACCGCGCCCAGCCGCTGATCCAGCACTTCAGCCAGTTGAGCCCGTTGCACCCGGAGCGCTTCTTCAGCGAACTGGTCAGCCTGGCCGGTGAGTTTTCCACCTTCTCAACCTCCAGCCGTCGCCCCCAGGAATACCCGCAGTACCAGCACGACGACCTGGCCCTGAGCTTCATGCCGGTGATGGCGGCCCTGCGTGAAGCGCTGTCGATGCTCATCGACAGCAAGGCCACGCCGATCCCCATTGTGGAGAAAGCCTACGGCATCCATGTGGCGATGTTGGCCGACAAGACCCTGCTCGACAACGCCAGTTTCATCCTCGTGGTACGCGCCGATGTGCCCGGCGAAACCCTGCGTGCGCGTTTCGGCCAGCAGAGCAAGGTCGGCTCGGTGGAGCACATCCGCGACATGGTCAACCTGCAACTGCCGGGCATCGGCCTGCTGCCGTTGCCGGTGGCGCCACGCCAGTTGCCTTACCACGCTGGCAGCACCTACTACGAGCTGGACCGTGGCAGCGAGCACTGGCAGCAGCTGAATAATTCCGGCGGTTTCGCCTTCCATATCGCCGGGCAGTTCCCGGGCTTGAACCTGGCCTTCTGGGCGATCCGAGGATAATTGGCGATGCATCCCAATGATGATGACCGCACCCAGTTCATGCCGCGCCCGGGTGGCCGAGAACCTGCACCCGCGCGTGCCGAACCTGCGCCGCTGTCGATGCCGGCTGCGCCGATCCTCACCGGCAAGAGCCAGGGCCTCAACCCGCTGGAAAGTGCCGCCGGCCCGTTGCTGGCGTTGTTGACGCGGTTGCGCAACACCATCGCCCATCCCGCGCCGGCCAGCCTGCGTGCGCAGTTGCTGGCGTACCTGCGCCAGTTCGAAGAGCGCGCCGAAGCCGCCGGTGTGGCACGCAATGAAGTGCTGTTGGCCCGTTACGCGCTGTGCACTGCCTTGGATGAGGCGGTGCTGAGCACGCCGTGGGGCAGCACCAGTGACTGGGGTAAGCAGAGCCTGCTGATCACCGTGCACAACGAAGCCTGGGGTGGTGAAAAGGTTTTCCAGTTGCTTGACCACTGTCTGCAAAGCCCACGGGAACGCCTGTACCTGCTGGAGCTGTTGTACCTGTGCATGTGCCTGGGTTTTGAAGGGCGTTACCGCGTGATGACCGACGGGCGCAGCCAGTTGGAAGCCTTGCGTGAACGCACCGCCGCAGCGATACGCAGCGCCCGTGGCGAGCACGAGCGTGAGCTGTCGCCGCACTGGCGCGGTGTAACCGTGGCCCGTGATCGCCTGGCGCAATTCATGCCGCCATGGATTGCCGTGGCGATTGGCTTGGCGCTGCTGTTGGCGTTGCTGTTCGGCCTGCGCCTGAAGCTGGCCTCGGACGCCGAGCCGGTGTTCAAGAATATTCATGCCCTGGGCGAGATCCCGGTGCAGGCCATCGACCGTCCGGTGGCGCAGCCCAAAGTGATTGAGCGCCCGCGCCTGGCCGGGTTCCTGGCCGACGACATCAAGGCCGGCCGCGTGGCGGTGGAAGACAAGGTCGACCGCTCTGTCGTGACCATTCGTGGCGATGAGCTGTTCGCCTCGGCCAGCTCCAGCATCGTCGATGACTACCAGCCGCTGATGCTGCGCATCGCTGACGCCATTCGCAAGGTCAAGGGCCAGGTGCGTGTCACCGGGCACAGCGACAACCGCCCGATTGCCACGTTGCGTTTCCCGTCCAACTGGGCGTTGTCCGAAGCCCGGGCCAAGTCGGTGCTGGCGATTCTCGCGGCCAAGACCGGCCAGGCCGAACGCTTCAGCGCCGAAGGCCGCAGCGACACCGAGCCGTTGGCCACCAACAGTACTGCCGAAGGCCGTGCCCGCAATCGTCGGGTTGAAATCACCGTATTGGCGGAGGGCGTCGAGTGAAGGCGTTTTTCAGTTTCATGATTCGCTGGGTGATCCCCGTGCTGGGCCTGATTGCCCTGAGCCTGATCATCTGGTTTGTTGGCCCGCTGCTGGACGTGCTGGTGCCCGAAGGGCGCCGTTGGGCGCTGATCGTGCTGGTGTTTGCGCTGTGGGTGGCCTACCGCGTGTTCCGCATTATCCAGGCCCGTCGCCAGGCCGCCGAAGTGATGCGCAGCCTGGCCGCAGAAACCCCGGTCGACCCCAACAGCGTTGCGACCGCCGAAGAGCTGTCCACGCTGCGCCAGCGCATGGACGAAGCCCTGGCACTGCTGAAAAAGGCCAAGCTGGGCGGCGATGAGCGCCGCAACCTCTACGAGTTGCCGTGGTACGTGATCATCGGCCCGCCGGGCTCGGGCAAGACGACCGCGCTGGTCAATTCCGGGCTGCATTTCCCACTGGCGGCGCAATTGGGCGCCGGTGCGGTGCGGGGCGTGGGGGGGACGCGCAACTGCGACTGGTGGTTTACCGACCAGGCCGTATTGCTCGACACCGCTGGCCGCTATACCACCCAGGACAGCAACTCCACGGTGGACAAAGCCGCCTGGCTGGGCTTTCTCGACTTGCTGAAAAAGCAGCGTGCGCGCCGGCCTATCGACGGTGCCTTTATCGCCATCAGCCTCTCGGATCTGCTGCTGGGCACCGACGCCGAGCGCGCAGCCCATGCTGCCGCGATTCGCCTGCGCATCCAGGAGCTGTATACGCAACTGGGCGTGCGTTTCCCCATCTACCTGATGCTCACCAAGCTAGACCTGGTGCCGGGCTTCATGGAGTTCTTCGACAACCTGAGCAAGGAAGAGCGCGCTCAGGTGTGGGGCATGACCTTTGCCCTGGGCGACGGCAAAAACAGCGACAGCCCGCTGGCGCACCTGCAAAGCGAATTCGCCGGCCTGGAGCAGCGCCTCAACGAACGCCTGGTCGAGCGCTTGCAACAGGAACGCGACCCGGCACGACGCGACCTGATCTACGGCTTCCCGCAGCAGTTCGGCGCGTTGAAAGATTGCCTGCAAAGCTTCCTCGAAGGCGTGTTCAAACCCAACGCCTTTGAAGAGCGCGTGTTGCTGCGTGGCGTGTACTTCACCAGCGGCACCCAGGAAGGCAGCCCGATTGACCGCCTGATCGGTGCCATGGCCCAGAGCATGAACCTGGACCGCCAGCACCTGGCGCGCCAGAGCGGCACCGGGCGCAGTTACTTCATCGAAAAACTGTTCACCGCCGTGGCCTTTGCCGAGCGCGGCCTGGTGGGGGTGAACCCGAAAGTCGAGCGGCGCCGCAAGTGGATCGCCCGTGGCGTACTGGCGGCCACCGTCGCGCTGGTGGTGGTGGTCAGCGGCCTGTGGTGGGTGAGCTATCGCGCCAACCAGGCATATATCGCCCAGGTCGATCAGAAGGTCGCGCCCCTGGGCCAGACCGTACAGAACCTGAGCCCGGCACAGCGGGAAGTGCTCGCCGTGCTGCCGTTGCTCAATGCGGTGAAGAACCTGGCGGGGGATTCGCCGAGCTGGTCCGAAGGGCTGGGGCTGTACCAGGGCGATATGCTCGAAGCCGAGTCCGCCAGCGTGTACCGCAAACTGTTGATCGCCGTGTTCGCGCCACGCCTGGTGACGCGTATCGAAGAGCAACTGCACGGCGGCGGTAACTCGGACTTTCTCTACGAGGGCCTCAAGGCTTACCTGATGCTCGCCGACACCGAGCATTACGACCCGGACTTCATCAAGGCCTGGATCGCCCTGGACTGGGACCGCAACCTGCCCCGCGACCTGCCGGCCGACCAGCGTCAGGCCCTGGCCGGGCACTTGCAGGCGCTGTTCGAACGCCACCCGCCGAGCGCACGCCTGGACCCACGGCTGATCGACGATTTGCGTCGGCAGTTGCAGCAGTTGCCGGTAGCCCAGCGCGTGTACGACCGCGTCAAGCGCCAGAAACTGCCCGAAGGTATCCCGGACTTTCGCCTCAACGAAGCCGCCGGTCGCGATGCCGCGCTAGTGTTCAGCCGCAAGAGCGGCAAGCCGTTGGGTGAGCCGTTGAGTGGTTTCTTTACCGCCAAAGGCTATCGCCAGGCGTTCTTGCTCAGCAGCTTGAACCAGACCGGCACCCTGGCCGAAGAGCAATGGGTGCTGGGCCATGAACAGGCCGACCAGCAGAACGTGGTGAGCCTGGCCGCCGACGTGCGCCGTTTGTACTTCCAGGATTACCAGCGCCAGTGGGACGCGTTGCTCGCCGACATCGACTTTGTGCCGATCACCAGCGTGGCACAGGCCGCCGATGTGCTGCGGGTGATTTCCGGTCCCACCTCGCCGCTGAAAAAGCTGCTGGTGGCGGTTGCCAGGGAAACCGACCTGCAAGCCGAAGAACGCCAACTGGCCGCCAAAGGCGTGCCGGTGGAAGGCGGCGTGGACAAGCTCAAGGAGCGCCTCGGCAGTTTGCTGGGCGAGGCGCAACCGACGGCGAATGCACCGGCACCGGCGGATGATCCCGTGACCGCGCACTTTGCCGAACTCAACAGCATCGTCAGCAAAAACGAAGGTGAACCGGCGGCCATCGACGGCCTGCTGTCGGACATGAATGCACTGTATGTGCAGGTCAGTGCCATGGTCGGTGCCAGCGGCGATGCCTTGCTCGGTGAGGCCAAGAACCAGGCGGCGGCTGCGGCCACGCGGGTCAGCCTGAACGCCGAGCGTCAGCCGCCGCTGGTGCAGGGCATGGTCAAGTCGGTGGTCAATTCCACCACCAACAGCATGATGGGCGGGGTGCGTAACCAGCTGAACGCGGCCTGGGTCAGTGAGGTGGTCAACGTGTATCGCCAGTCGTTGGCCGGGCGTTACCCTATGTCGCCGGGCAGTGCGCGGGACACCACCCTGGATGACTTCGGCCAGTTCTTCGGCGTGGGCGGGGTGATGGACAACTACTTCCGCAAATACCTGCAGCCCTATGTGGACACGTCGGCACAGACCTGGCGCTGGCAACCGGGGGCGGCGCAGAAGCTGGGAATTGCTCCTGGCGTGCTGCAAACCTTCCAGCGGGCGGCGACGATTCGGGACGCGTTCTTCCGCTCCGGTGGCACCCAACCCATCGTGCGTTTCGAACTCAAGCCGGTGTCGATGGACCCTACCATCACCCAGTTCCTGCTTGACCTGGACGGCCAGCAATTGAGCTACGACCACGGCCCGAGCCGGCCGGTGGCGATGCAATGGCCGAACCCGGGCAGCATTGGCGTGGTGCGTATTTCCATCATGCCCCCGTCGGCCAGTGGTCGCTCCGGCATCACTCTGGACGGCCCGTGGGCCTGGTTCCGTCTGCTGGAGCAATCAGACCTCACCGCAGGCAACTCGCCGGATCGTTTCAACCTGCGCCTGCGAGTCGATGGCGCGAGCATCGCCTACGAGTTGCGCGCCAACAGTGCCTTCAACCCGTTCAAGAGCCGCGTGCTCAGTGGCTTCAGCCTGCCGGAGCGGCTATGACGGCCCTGGGTTTCTACGGCAAGTTGGCCAGCCGCGGGGACTTCGTCAGCCGCGCCTTGCCGCAGAGCTTTATCGGCCCGTGGGACAGCTGGCTGGCGGCGGGTTTGCTCGCCAGCCAGAACAGCCTCGGCGCTGACTGGCTGAATGCGTACCTGGTCAGCCCGTTGTGGCGCTTTGTGCTGGCGCCGGGCGTGTGCGGGCCGGACGCGGCGGCGGGCGTGGTGATGCCGAGCATTGACCGGGTCGGGCGTTACTTTCCGCTGGCGGTGGTGACCTTGCTGGATCACGACACCAACCCGGCGTCGCTGGTGGGCGGTTCGGACGCCTGGTTCGAGCAGGCTGAAACCTTGTTGCTCAGCACCCTCGACAGCGGCGCGACCTTCGAAAGCTTCAACGCCGGGCTCGACGAGTTGGGTGTGCCGGCCAGCGAGCCGCGGGCGGTGGACAGCCGTTTCGCCGGCCTGCAAAGGGTGGCAGCCACCGTGCCGCACCAGCGTATGACCGCACTGGCCGAACAGGCATGCGAGGGCGCAAGCCTGTGGTGGGGGCGAGGCTCGCAGCGTATCTCCCCCGGTTTATTACGGTGCCAGGGCCTGCCTGCCGCCAGCGATTTTGCGCAGTTTTTGCTCGGACAAGAAGGTGTGGTGTAGATGGGCGTGACGTACGAATCCGCGAGCAAAAGCCATGTGGGCATGGTTCGCCAAGTCAACGAAGATGCCTTTTTGGATCTGCCGGAAAACCGCCTGTGGGTGGTGGCCGATGGCATGGGCGGGCACGCGGCGGGCGACTATGTCAGCAGCTTGATCGTCGACAGCCTGCGCCATGTGCCGCTGGGCCGCTCTCTGGATGAATACTCGGCGGCGCTGCGCAATGACCTGCTGCGCATCAACGCGGCCGTGCGCGAAGAAACCGCCAACCGTGGCGTGACCATGATGGGCAGCACCGTGGTGGTGTTTGCCGCGCGCGGCTTGCGCGGGGTGTGCCTGTGGGCCGGCGACAGCCGCCTGTACCGCTTGCGCGACGGCGTGCTGGAAAGCATTTCCCGCGACCACAGCTACGTGCAAGACCTGCAAGACAGCGGCCTGCTCAGCGAAGCCGACGCCCGCACCCACCCGCGCTCCAATATCGTCACCCGCGCCATTGGCGTTGAGGCCCAGTTGGACGTCGCCTCGGTGGACCTGTTGATCGCTCCCGGCGACAGCTATTTGCTGTGCAGCGATGGCCTCAACAAAACCGTCGAAGACCACGAAATCCGCGAGGTGCTCAGCCATGACGCACCGGATGAAATCGTGCGCAGCCTGGTGCACTTGGGCCTAAATCGCGGCGCACCGGACAACATCACCACCCTCGTCGTGAAGGTCTCGTCATGAACATCGTCATCCCAGGTTATGACATCGAAGGCGAGATTGGCGAAGGCGCCATGGCCAGCGTGTACCTGGCGACCCAGCGCTCGTTGGAGCGCAAGGTGGCGTTGAAGGTGATGGCGGCGGCGCTGGCGGCCGACCCGAGTTTCTGCGAACGCTTCCTGCGCGAGGGCAAGACCCTGGCGCGCTTGTCGCACCCGCACACGGTGACCATCCATGACATCGGCAACGTCGGTGAGCTGTATTACATGGCCATGGAATACCTGCCCAACGGCACGCTCAAGGAGCGCATCGCTGCTGGGCTGACCCCGGAGCAGGGCGTGACGCTGATCCGCCAGATTGCCTCGGCCCTGGGCTATGCCCATGCCCAAGGGCTGGTGCACCGCGACGTCAAGCCGGCGAACATTCTGTTTCGCGCCGATGGCACGGCAGTGTTGTCGGACTTCGGGATTGCCAAGTCGCTGGACGATCGCACCCAGTTCACCCAGGCCGGGTTTGCCGTGGGCACGCCGAGCTACATGAGCCCGGAGCAGGCGCGGGGCCAGGAGATCGATGGCCGCGCCGACCTCTACGCGCTGGGCGTGGTGCTGTATGAAATCCTCGTCGGCAAGCTGCCTTATAACGGCACCGATGCGCTTTCCACGGCGCTGGCGCACCTGACCGAACCCTTGCCGGAATTGCCTGTGCACCATGGGCGCTATCAGGGCGTGCTGCGCAAGTTGTTGGCCAAGGACCCGGCGGAACGTTATCCGGATGCGGCAGCGTTGTTGTTGGCGCTGGATCAACTGCCGGCTGATGAATCGGATGCCACGCTGGTGCGGCCGCTGCCGATTCCATTGAGCTTTGATCTGGCGGGTATGACCCCTGTCACCATCGACATTCCGACGTATAAACCGCAGCCGCAGCCAATAGTGCGTCAACCGGTGGTGACGCCGACGCAGCACAATGCCCCGTCCGAGCAGCGCCGTGGGCCGGTATTGGCTTTGGCCGCCGTGGCAGTCGCCGTCGCGTTGGCCATTGGTGGCGCCAGCTACTGGTGGTTGAGCGGCGGCGATGAACCGGCCAAGCCGCCAGCCGCCGTGGTGCCCAAGGTGACGCCGCCCGTGGCTGTCGCTGAAGTGGATGGCGGTCAGCGCCCGTTGCTGATGGCAGGCAAGAAAACCTTGTTCCAGCGTGTACTCAGCAAACCCGGCGCCCAGCTTTCAGCGGACGCCGGGAGTACGCCGGGTAAAGCGCTGCCGGCGTTTTCCGTGCTCTACGTGTACCAGCGCAAAGAGGTCGATGGCAGCCAGTGGGTACGCGTCGGCGCGGCCACTGATGGTCGCAGCGACGGTTGGCTGCCAGCCTCCCAGGTCAGCGACTGGAAACAAAGCCTGGTGCTCAAGTTCACCGAGCGCTCCGGCCGGGCTCCCGTGATGTTCCTGCGCCAGCCCGGTGAGGTGGAAAAACTGCTGGCCGACCCTGCCGCAGCGAAAAGCGCCTTGGCCAAGGCGCAGAACAACCGTGAAGACAACCAGCAAGTCCTGGCCCTGGAACCCACCGCCAGCGCGGTGCCGCAGAACCAGTTCTACCTGTTGCCGATCTTCGATTCCAAGGAGAGCTTCGACGACAACGGCCAGCCGGTGCAGTTGCTCAACGTGGCCTCCATCGACCCAGGCAGCCGCGCCGCTGCCAGACCCGCCAGCCCGACGCTCAGCGCCAATGCCGACGCGTTCCGCACGGCGGTGGTGCTGGTGGTGGACACCACCGTGTCGATGCAGCCCTACATCGACCAGATTCGCGACGTGGTGCACGAGCTGCAAACCCGCATTGCTGAGCGTGGCGAGTTGGACAGCGTCAGCTTCGGCATGGTCGGCTTTCGCAGCAGCATCCAGAAAACCCCGGGCCTTGAGTATGTCGCCAAGACCCTGATCAGCCTCGACCAAGGCCGCGACCCGCAGCGCTTTCTGGATATGGCGCGCCAGGTCAAAGCGTCGACGGTGTCCAGCCACTCGTTCAACGAAGATGCGTTTGCCGGGGTGATGCAGGCAGTGGACAGCATGGATTGGTCCGGCTACGGCGGGCGCATCATCCTGCTGGTCTCCGATGCCGGCGCGCTGCGCAAGAACGACCCGTTCGCCGCCACCCAGATGAACGAAGCGGAAGTGCGCCAGGCGGCGCTGGGCAAGCAGATCAAGATCTACGCGCTGCACCTGCGCACCGATGCCGGCAAGAAAACCCATGCCGGCGCCGAGAGCCAGTATCGCGTCCTCACCGCCGACGCCAACCCGCAGATCGGCGACCTGTACACGCCGGTGCCAGGGGGCGATGTGCGCAAGCTGGGTGAGCGCGTCGATGAGATCGGCACGGTGTTCGCCAACCTGGTGCATCAGGTGCGCAGCAACACGCCGCAGCCCGTGCCGTTGCTCAGTGCCGCGCCGAGCCTGGCGGACAAGTCCGCCGCCGTCGGCTATGCCATGCACATGGACTTTCTCGGGCGCAAGACCGCGAGCCAGGCACCGCAATTGGTCAGCGCCTGGACGGCGGACCGCGACCTGACCAACCCGGCGCTGCCAGCGTTCCAGGTGTGCGTGATGTTGACCAAGCTGCAACTCAACGACCTGCAACAATCGTTGAAGTTGATCGTGGATGCGGCGCGCAAGACCCAAAGCTCGCCCAAGGATTTCTTCCAGGAAATCGCCAGCGCCTCGGCCTATATGAGCCGCGACCCGCAGGCCCTGCGCAAGGGCGGCAACCTGGCTGACGGTGGCCTGCTCGGTGAATACCTGGAGGGCCTGCCGTACCGCAGCAAGTCGCTGAACATGACCCAGGACCTGTGGTTGTCATTGAGCGTGGCCGAGCAGGAAGACTTTATCGACGAGCTGGATTCGAAAATCCGTCTGTATGAAACCTTCCATAACGACGTGGCCAACTGGGTCCGTTTCGGCGATGCCGAACCGGGCGATGCGTTGTATCGCGTGCCGCTGTCGACGCTGCCGTAATGTTGAACCTGAGCGCGGTGCACAAGAGCCGGGGCGTCGGTAGCCAGCGCTACAGCCTGGTGATCCCTGCGTTGCAGCTGGGCGCGGGTGAACAACTGGCAATTGTCGGCCCCAGTGGTTGCGGCAAGAGCACCTTGCTCGACCTGCTGGCGCTGGTGTTGGCGCCGGATCAGGTGGGGCAGTTTGCATTCAACCAACACGACGTCGGCGCGCTGTGGCGTGCCGACCGGCAATCGGCGCTGGCCGCGTTACGCAGCCAGCACTTGGGCTATGTGCCGCAGACCGGGGGGTTGCTGGGGTTTCTGGACGTGCGCGGCAATATCGCGCTGTCGCGCCAACTGCTGGGCTTGCAGGATGACGGCCGCGTGGCGCGCCTGGCTGAGCAGTTGCAGATCAGCGATCAGTTGGCCAAGCGCCCGGCGGCGTTGTCGGTGGGCCAACGCCAGCGGGTCAGCTGTGCACGGGCCCTGGCCCATGGGCCGCAACTGGTGCTGGCTGATGAGCCGACGGCGTCCCTGGACCCGCTCAACGCCGAACGCGTGATGCAGGCGCTGCTGGCCCAGGCCCGCGAACACCGTACGGCCTGTGTGATCGCCACCCATGATGAACCGCTGGCCCGCGCCAGTGGCTTGCAGGTGCGGCGTATCAGTTGCCAGCGCGATCCAGACGGCGGTATCACCGCAACCCTCGGGGAGGCGTGCTGATGCGCATCGGCCTGGTTGCTTCGCTTGCGTGGCAGGACTACCGCAACGATGGGTGGTTGTCGGCCTGTGCGGTGTTGGCATTGGTGGCGGTTATCGCGCCATTGCTGGTGTTATTCGGGCTGAAATTTGGACTGGTTAGCAGTTTGACCGAACGCTTGGAGACCGACCCCGCCAGCCGTGAAATCATCCCATTGGGCGGTGGTCGATTCAGCGCGGCGTTTATCGCGCAACTGGGTGAGCGCAGCGAGGTGGCGTTTGCTGTGCCGCGCACACGGCAAATTGCCGCCACGGCGCAGGTGGGCACCCTGACCCTGGAAATGCTGCCGACTGCCGCAGGCGACCCGTTGTTGGCAGGCTTGCCGATGCCCCACGGCCTGGACCAGATCGTGCTCAGCCATACCGCCGCCGAAAAGCTCGCGGCAAGGCCCGGTGACTGGCTGGAAACCAGCTTTGCGCGGCAAGTGGCGGGGCGCGTCGAGGCCCAGCGCACGCGGTTGCAGGTGCTGGCGGTGTTGCCGCTGGAGGCCTTCGTTCGCGAGGGCCTGTTTGCCGATCTGGCGTTGTTGGAGGCAGCGGAAGATTATCGCGATGGCCGTGCGGTGCCGGCGTTGGGTTGGGCCGGTGAAGCGGCGAGCGTGAGCGAACAGCGTATCTACCCGGCGTTTCGCCTGTACGCGCGCAGCCTCAGTGATGTGGAACCGTTGCGGGTGTATTTCGCCGGGCAGAACCTGTTGGTTTCAACCCGGGCGCACACCATCGCTCAAGTGCAATCGTTGAGCCGCAACCTGTCGATTGTGTTCTGGATCATCGCCGGGTTGGCGTTGGCCGGGGCGTTTGCGGCGATTTTCGCGGGCACCCTGGCGGCGGTGGCGCGTAAGCACCGTGAACTCTCGGTGTTGCGCCTGCTGGGGTTTTCCACCGCCGCCTTGTTGCTGTTTGTGCTGCTGCAAGCGCTATACAGCGCGGGTTTTGCCGCTGTGCTCAGCGTTGGGCTGTATGGCCTGGCTGAGGCGGCGTTGAACAAGCTTTTTGTGCAGGTGCCGGGCGAGTACGCCAGCCACCTGTTGGCGCGCCATTATGGCCTGGCCCTGGTGGCGGTGCTCGGTGTCAGTGCCGTGGCGGCCGCCTGTGGTGGTTGGCGGGTGGCACGTATCCAGGCTTCTGAAGGAATCAGAGATGTATAAATTACTGGGCGCCTGCGTGGCGCTGAGCCTGGCCTCGCTGGCCTGGGCCGATGAGGCAAGTGACAAGCTCGACAACCCCAAGCCGTTGCCGGACGACGTGAGCCTGCCGCTGCCCTGCGAAGGTAACATGGTATTCCGCTACGCCTACATTCTGGTCCAGGGCACCCTGGATGACCGTGAAATCAACCTGGGCTACCCCTTTGCCGAAGGCGAGGCGGGTTATCAGCAGTCGTTTATTTCCGGCTACCGGCGCGACTTCATCAACGGCCAGTTCACCCTCAAGGACTTGCCCAAGGACTGGAGCAAGGTCATCGCGCCGCAGATGCCGAAGACCGACGCCAAGACCCCGCTCAAGCCCATGCTGTACTTTATCGGCAAATACGAAGTGACTGCTCGCCAGTACGCCCAGGTGATGGCCCAGGCGCAATCCCTGGCCAGCGGAGAACCGGCTCCCGCATGTGAGGCGCCCAGCGGCATGGCCGGGCGTTTGCCCAAGGTGAAACTGTCGCGCTTTGAAGCCGAGCGTTTCTCGGCGGTGTACAGCGCCTGGCTGATGAAATACCACCGCGAACTGCTGCCGGTAAGCGGGCGCGGTGCGTCGGCCGAAGACGGCGGCCTGGGTTTTGTGCGCCTGCCCACCGAAGTGGAGTGGGAGTACGCCGCACGCGGCGGCCAGGCGGTGAGCCGCCAGGACTTGGAAGGCCGTCTGTATCCACGGCGCGCCGAGGGCAGTGAAAGCGATGGTCCGCTGGCCGATTACGCGGTGTTCAACCAAGTGGCCGGCGGCACCGGCCAGGCGGCGCGGTTGATGCCCATCGGCACCAAGTTGCCCAACCCCATCGGCATGTTCGACGTGATCGGCAACGCCGCGGAAATGGTCCAGGAATCCTTCCAGCTGGTACACGCTGGCCGCCGCCAGGGCACCTACGGCGGCTTTGTGGTCAAGGGCGGCAACTACCTGGAAGGCGAGGGCACGTTGTTCACCGGCATGCGCCGCGAATACCCGTTGTTTGCCGCTGATGGCACCGAGCAAAGCAACGAGACCACCGGCTTTCGCGTGGCGATTGGCGCGTTGTCGGCGCCGCGCTCGCGCTACAAGGAATTGTTTGCCCAATGGCAGAAGGAAGGCCGCCTGGCCGCGCTGACCGATGCCATCGACGACGCCCAGGACCCGACCAAGCGCCTGGACAGCATCATCGCCGCCAGTGTCGATCCCAAGCTTCAAGCCGAGCTGGGCCTGGTCAACGAAGAGCTCAAGCGCAACGTGTCGCTGATCGCCCAGCAACGCGAAGAAGCCGCGGGCAATTTGATCCAGTCGGCGGCGTTGGTGGCCGAGACCATCAGCAACTACAACATCCGCCTGGCCAACCTGCAGAAGAGTCGCCAGCAGGCGGTGGACAGCAAGGACGAGGCCAGCGCGCAGCTGTTTGACATGGCCATTACCAATGGACGCAGCGCGTTGGACGGCGCGGTGGCGATTTACATCGACAACCTGGCCACCGGCACGCGCTACACCGATGCGGTGATCCAGGCGCAGTTTCAACGGATCAAGGAAGAGTTGGATCGCAAGCCAGTGCTCGGCAAGAGCCTGGTGACGCGCGCGACACTGTTCGTTCGCCATGTCGGCAACTACCGCAAGCAACAGCGGGCCGACCCGGCAACGATCTTGAAGGAATTGCTCGCAGCGAGCGGTCAGCGGTCTTGATCGTTGGCTGTCTAGCGAGCTTGGAAGGGACTCAGGCGGCGGTGGGCCGTGCTGGGCAAGTCAAACTTAACAGAGATCACATCTATGCTTTTTTCCCGTAAGGCGGTTTCCAAGCGTCACCTGCTGCTGATCGCAGCTGGTTTCAGTACCGTGTTGACTGGTTGCGCTACGTCGCCTGCGTCCAAGGTGGCGTCGAGCACCAAGGTCGAGTACTACCCCAACTGCTACGAGCCGGTGCAGCACCTGCGCGCCACCGATTCGGACATGACCAAGTCGGTCGTCACCGGTGCCGCTATCGGCGCGGCCGGCGGTGCCCTGCTGGGCGCGCTGACCGGCGACAAGGACAGCCGTGGCCGCAATGCCGCGATCGGTGCCGCAGGCGGCGCCCTGGCTGGCGGTGCGGCGGGTTACTACACCGAGCGCCAGAAACAGATCTCCGATGACAACCAGCGCATCGCGTCCTACTCCACCGACTTCAACAAAAGCGCCTCGGACATCGACCGCAGCACCGCCTATGCCAAGGCCTCGCAGCAGTGCTACCAGAGCGCATTCACCAAGCTGGTGGCTGATCGCAAGGCCAAGACCGTCAACGACACCGAAGGCCGCAAGCGCCTGGCGGAAATCGTCGCGGGTCTGAAGGAATCCAATGACCTGATCGTGACGGTCAACGGCAAGGCCAGCGAAGACCTGAACAACTACACCCAGGCGTACGAGAAAGACCTGCAACAGGTCGGCGTACAGCGCAGCGATGTGGTGACTGTGGCCACCGCCGATACCACGCCAGTGGTCGCTCCGGCCAAGGGCAAGAAAGCCGTCAAGCCAGCCAAGAAGCCGGTGCTGCCGACAGTGCCGAAAGAAGCGGTAACCACCGAACGTAGCATCCAGACCGTGCAGGCCAAGCAAGCTGAAAGCAAGCAGGTCGCCAGTGCGGGCAAGACCCAGATCGAAGCAACCTGCCGCAATCCAAACCTGGCCGATTGGGCGCCAGTGCCATGTCCTAACGTTTAAGTACTTGTTGCTATAAGCGTTAAACGCCAACCGATCTGCGCCTAAAGCGCGAGATCGGTGGCGTTCTTTTTGCAAATCGTTACACTGCTGCGGCCACTCCAATAAATACACCGAGGCCGTGTGCATGAAATTTCGTCTTCTCCTGTGGGTGCTGGGCCTGATGATGGGCAAAGCCAGCCGCACCAACCCCGCCTTCCAGCAGCAACTGGGTGACAAAGACCTGGCCTTCCAGCTGCAGACCCTCGACGGCAAGGTTGCCCGTCACTTCATCGTCAAAGACCAGCGCATCACCAGCCGCTCAGGTGTCCACCCGGCGCCGGCCTTCGCCATTGCCTTCAAGGATGCCGCCTACGGCTTCGCCACGATGCAGGCGAAGAACAAGCAACTGGCGTTCATGACGGGGATTCAGGACAAGTCGATCCAGATCAAGGGCAACCCGGCACTGGTGATCTGGTTCCAGGGCCTGACCAAGTATTTGAAGCCGAAGAAAAAGAAGTAGGTGGTCAGGTAGACCGAGTTGACTTCATCGCAGGCAAGCCAGCTCCCACAGTTGACCCTATTTCAACGTTGGAACGCGGTCACTGTGGGAGCTGGCTTGCCTGCGATAGTGGTGTAACAGGCGCCAGATTTACCCCTGGCTGAACTGCGAAGCCAATTCGCGCAACAGCACTTCGGCATCCAGCACTTTACCCACCACGTCCTCGGCCTTCTCGCGGCTCAAGCCCAGGCGCTCAAGCAGTGCGTCCGGAATGGATTCATCCGGCCCGGAGCCAATCCCCCGGCTGCGCAACAGGCGCACCGCCAGGCACACCAGGTTCGGATACTCGGCGTATTGCCCGTCGTACGTCGGGTCGTGCTGGAAGCGCAGGGCGGTGCACAATTCGTCCGGCATGTCCCAATAGCGCATCAGCCAGGCGCCGATCTGTTCGCGGCTGATGCCCAGCAAGTGTTGCTCGACGTAGCTGTGGCACAGGTGCGGGTTGACCTCCAGGTGCCGGCAGATCAGCGAGAAGTGGGGCGGAAACACGTGGGCCAGCAGCAGATAGCCGAAGTTGTGCAGCAAACCTGCCAGGTAGGTCAGGCCGGCTTCCGGGCGCTGGGCGCGGGGCATGGCACGGGTCAGGCCTTCAATCACGGCGGCGGTGTAGATCGACTGGTGCCAGTACGGCGTGGACAGGTGCGGGCGGTCCTTGGGCAGGCTCAGGGTTTTGCCCAGGGCCAGGCCCAGCGCCAGGTTGATCACAAGATCAAAGCCCAGCACGCGCACGATGGCGTCTTCGACTGAGCGGATCTTGCCCGGCGAAGCGTAGTAGGGCGACGCGGCCCAGCTTACGACCTGGGCGGCGAGGGCCGGGTCGGTTTCCACCACGCCGGTGATGTCGTCGATGGTGGCATTGGGATCGACGCGCAGCTTGATGATCTTCTGCGCGGTGTCGGCCAGCGGTGGAATCTCGATGGTCGCTTCCAGGCGCTGCTGAATACGACGCGCGGTGAAGGCTTGCATCGCCTGGGTGATTTCCTCGCGGTCATCATTGGGGCGGTCGAGATTCGGGCGGATGTTGCTCAAGGGTTCCCCGAACTGCGCGGCGCTGGCCTTGGTGAGCAGGCTCTTGAAGGCGTCGCTGGGGATTTCCAGCAACAGCCCGGCTTCGCCCGAATGCACCAGCAGGCTCGGCTCATTGAGCAAGCGGCCTTCGTACAGGCACGGCGAACTGGTCAGGGGCGGCAAACCCGGCAGCAGGCTCAGGTCATGCTTGCCCAGCATGCGCTCGACACGCTCGGGGGCGACGGCCGTGAGGCGGCGACCGGTGAGTTCGGCGAGGCGGTTGAGGTCCAGCAACTGGCTTTGGGGGAACAGCACCATGAGCGCGCCAACCGCATCTTCAAGCAACACCGCCTGGACCTTTTGTGCAGGGTTCAGGCCAGGCTGTTCGATGACTTCCGTGTAGGGGATGGCGAGCTTTGCGAGCAGCGCCCGAATGACCGGCGGGGCGGTCAGTGGGGCTGTGGCGAGGGCAACTTCTGACATGGCCTGATCCAATTTCTTACATTCATTGGAGTATAACCAGCTTGATACGGGTGTTGGTCGGATAAGTGCGTCAGGCGTCACACTTGGCCGTATTGCTGGCCGTGCCGCAGCCAGCGGTTGAGCAAGGGGCTGACGTGATCGGGCCAACGTTCGAGCAATGCTTGCGCAGCATCGCGCACGGCGGGCAGCAGGTCGGCATCGCGCATCAGGTCGGCGACCTTGAATTGCAGCAGGCCGGTCTGGCGCGTGCCGAGCATTTCACCGGGGCCGCGCAGTTCGAGGTCTTTTTCGGCGATAACAAAACCGTCGTTGGTTTCGCGCATGATGCCCAGTCGCTGGCGACCGATCTGCGACAGTGGCGGGTGATAGAGCAGCACGCAGTGGCTGGCGGCACTGCCCCGGCCAACCCGCCCGCGCAGCTGGTGCAGCTGCGCCAGGCCCAGGCGTTCGGGGTTTTCGATGATCATCAGGCTGGCGTTGGGGACGTCCACGCCCACTTCAATCACGGTGGTAGCCACCAGCAATTGCAGGTTGCCGGCCTTGAACTCGGCCATCACTGCGGCTTTTTCCGCCGGTTTCATACGGCCATGGATCAACCCCACCTTGAGCTCACCCAAGGCACTGGTGAGGTCTTCATAAGTGGTTTCGGCGGCCTGGCAGGTCAGTTCTTCGGACTCTTCGATCAGGGTACACACCCAGTACGCCTGGCGGCCTTCGGCGCAGGCACCGCGCACGCGCTCGATCACTTCGACACGTCGGGTGTCGGTGACCAGCACGGTGTTGACCGGCGTACGCCCTGGCGGCAGTTCGTCGAGGATCGAGGTGTCAAGGTCGGCGTAGGCGCTCATGGCCAGGGTGCGTGGGATCGGCGTGGCGGTCATGATCAACTGGTGCGGGTTCATGCGCCCGCCCACGCCTTTCTGGCGCAGGGCCAGGCGCTGCTGCACGCCAAATCGGTGCTGTTCGTCGATGATCACTAGCGCAAGGTTCTTGAACTGCACTTCGTCCTGGAACAGCGCATGGGTGCCCACCACCATCGGTGCGCCGGCGGCGATCTGCTCCAGGGCGGCCACGCGGTTCTTGCCTTTGAGCTTGCCAGCCAGCCACGCCACCTCCAGGCCCAGCGGTTCGAGCCAGCGCTTGAAGGTGATGAAGTGTTGTTCGGCGAGGATTTCCGTCGGTGCCATCAGCGCCACTTGATAGCCAGCTTCCAGGGCTTGCAGGGCGGCGAGGGCAGCGACCACGGTCTTGCCGGCGCCTACGTCACCCTGGATCAACCGCAGCATCGGTTCTTGCTGGCTGAGGTCGTAGGCGATTTCATTGCCCACGCGCTGTTGCGCGCCGGTCGGCGCAAAGCCGAGGTTGGCCAGGTATTGCGCAGGCAGCCGCGTGGCCTTGGGCATCGCCGGGGCGCGCAGGGAACGCATGCTTTCGCGCAGGCGTTGCTGGGACAGCTGGTGCGTGAGCAGTTCTTCAAAGGCCAGGCGATGCTGGGCCCAGTGATGACCGAGGGCGAGTTCGTCCACATCGGCATCGGCGGGCGGGTGATGCAAATACCGGATCGCATCGGCCAGGGGCGCCAGCTGATAGTCGCGGGCCAGCTCCAGGGGCAGCCAATCGGGCAGGCTTTGCGGGCCGAGCATGGTCAGGGTCTGCATGCACAACTGGCGCAGGCGTTGCTGGGTCAGGCCCTCGGTCAGCGGGTAGATCGGCGTGAGCGTGGTGTCCACCGGTGGCGGCTCATCGCCGGTAATGGCGCGGTATTCCGGGTGGTAGATTTCCAGGCCCGATGCGCCTGGGCGTGCCTCGCCATAGCAGCGCACGCGGGTGCCACGCTTGAGCCCTTCCTTCTGCGCGTTGCTGAAGTGGTAGAAGCGCAAGCTCAAGCCGCCAGTGCCGTCCTGCAGGCGCACCACCAGGCTGCGGCGCTTGCCCATCACCACGTCGGCGCCACTGACGGTGCCTTCGATCACCGCGTCTTGCCCAGGGCGCAAATGGCCGATGGGCACCACGCGGGTGCGGTCCTGGTAGCGCAGGGGCAGGTGGAACAGCACGTCCTGAAGGTTCTCCAGGCCGACCTTGGCCAGCTTCTCGGCCATGGCCTCACCGACACCCTTGAGTGCCGTCACCGACACCTGCGACAGCTCAGTCATACCGTGGCTTAGCTCGCAACGGGCGGCTTGGCCACCGAACACAGACGGATCGAGTCCGCGAGGATCTCAATCGCTTTGGGGCGCGGGAAGCTGGCGCGCCAGGCAATCGCCACGGTACGGAAAGGCACCGGCGGCGTGAGTGGGCGAACTTCGATCACGCCCTGGGCGTAGTGATGGCTGTCTACCGCAGACAGCGGCAGGATCGAAATGCCCAGGCCGGAAGCGACCATATGGCGAATGGTTTCCAGGGAGCTGGATTCCACCGTGGTGTGCTTGGCGCCGTCGTTGCCCTTGGTCAGGGTCGGGCAGGCTTCCAGCACCTGGTCGCGGAAGCAGTGGCCTTCACCGAGCAGCAGCAGGCTCTTGTCGTTGAGCAGGCCGGCGTCGATGGTGTCCTTCTTGGTCCACGGGTGAGAGGCTGGCATCAGCACATAGAACGGCTCGTCGTAGAGCGGCAGGGTCAGCACGTCCGCTTCGTTGAAGGGCAGGGCGATGATGATCGCGTCCAGCTCGCCGTTGCGCAGTTTGTCGCGCAGCACGTGGGTGAAGTTTTCTTCGATATACAGCGGCATCTGCGGCGCGACGCGATGCAGTTGCGGGATCAGGTGCGGGAACAGGTAGGGGCCGACCGTATAGATCGCGCCGACCTTGAGCGGCGCGGTCAGCTGGTTCTTGCCGGCCTGGGCCAATTCGCGAATGCTTTGCGCCTGTTCCAGGACCTTCTGCGCCTGGGCAACGATGCCTTCGCCCACCGGGGTGAGGCGAACGGCGCTCTTGCTGCGCTCGAAAATCAGCACACCGAGTTCGTCTTCAAGCTTTTTCACACCCACCGACAGCGTCGGCTGGCTGACGTGGCAACGCTCGGCTGCATGGCCGAAGTGCTGTTCTTGGGCGAGGGTCACGATGTAGCGTAATTCTGTGAGAGTCATAGCGGGCGTCCATGAGGTTGCGGGCCAAGCATACCGGCTGCAATCGATAGACGCACGTTATCAGAACTTTGCTGGGGATTGAGTGGGGAGTGTCGGAATTTTGCTGAGGTAATAAAGCGAATGTGGGAGGGCACCAGTCCCTCCCACAGTGCTCTGTCAGCGGCGACGCTTGTCGATGTTGTAGACGAACGGCGCGACCAGTTCGACGCTGCCGTTTTTCAACAGGTCTGCCGGTGGCTTGGGTAGCGGCTGAGCCTTGCGGATCATCTCAAGCGTTGCACGGTCCAGGTCGGCGTTGCCGGAGCGGCCTTCCAGTTCGTAGGACAGCACATTGCCTTCGCCATCGACCACGAAGCGCAAGCGGTTCATACCTTCCTTGCCACTGCGTTGGGCGCCGGGCGGGTACTTCTTGTACTTCTGCAGGTGCGCCAGCAACGTGCTTTGCCAGGATGCCTGGGCGGCCAGCTGCTGTGCCGACGGGCCCGGTGTAGGCTGGGCGGACTTCTGCGCAGGTGCGTTGCTCGGCGGCGTTTCGCTCGGTGGCTCCTCGGAAGGTTTCTCCTTGGGCGGCTCGGGCTTCTTCTCCACCGGCTTTGGCGGTTGTGGCTTAGGCTTGGGCTTGACCGGCTTGGGCACCTGGATCGTTGGCTTGGGCGCCTCGGCCAGCTTCGGCAGGGGCAGCTCTTCGACCGGTGGTGGCGGCGGCGCAACGACCTTGGGCGGTGCTGGAGGCGGCGGTGGCGCTGGCAGCGGCGCCAGGTCGATGACCATGGCGGCAGGTGGCAGCTGGATCGCCTGCGGCGCGGACCATTGGAGCGCGATGATGATCGCGACGGCATGCACGCCCAGCACGACGGCGAGGCTGGTGCCATAACGCGTCAGTTTGTGGCGCGTCGTGATCATTTCTTGGCTGCCGTCTCAAGTCCGACCAGGCCTACCTTGAGGTAGCCGGCTGCCCGCAGGGCATCCATCACGCTCATCAGGTCGCCATAGTCCACGCCTTTGTCGGCCTGGAAGAAGATCGTCGTGTCTTTCTTGCCTTGGGTCTTGGCATCCAGCACCGGCCCCAGGGTTTCAGCCTTGACCTCTTCTTCGCCCAGGAACAGGCGTTGGTCCGCCTTGACGCTGAGGAATATCGGTTTCTCTGGCCGCGGCGCCGGCTTGGCGCTGGACGCGGGCAGGTCCACTTTGATGTCCACGGTCGCCAGCGGTGCCGCCACCATGAAGATGATCAGCAGCACCAGCATCACGTCGATAAACGGCGTGACGTTGATTTCGTGGTTC
This sequence comes from Pseudomonas sp. FSL W5-0203, assembly GCF_001896155.1. Lineage (NCBI taxonomy): Bacteria > Pseudomonadati > Pseudomonadota > Gammaproteobacteria > Pseudomonadales > Pseudomonadaceae > Pseudomonas > Pseudomonas sp. FSL W5-0203. The sequence goes on along the minus strand of NZ_MPOR01000007.1, from coordinate 68,953 downwards.
TCGACGAGTTCGTCGTCGCCTTGATTCAAATGCAGGCCCATGGCCGATTACCCCACTTTCACCATGTGCGGTTGCGAGCTGCGCTCGGTAGGCAGGTGATCGAGGTCACGGCTGACCAGCAACAGGACTTCAGCCGATGCATCCGATACCTGAGCCTTGTAGCCGGCAATCGAACGGGCGAAGACGTTGTAGATCACCACCGCAGGAATCGCGGCAACCAGGCCCAGGGCGGTAGCCAGCAGGGCTTCGGCGATGCCAGGGGCAACGACGGCGAGGTTGGTGGTCTGGGTTTTGGCGATGCCGATGAAGCTGTTCATGATGCCCCACACGGTACCGAACAGGCCGACGAAGGGCGCAGTGGAACCGATGGTGGCGAGTACGCCGGTGCCGCTGCTCATGTTGCGGCCACAGGCGGCAACCAGGCGCTCCAGGCGGAAGCTGACGCGTTCCTTGATGCCTTCTTTTTCGCGAGTGTTGGCCGACAGGCGCATTTCTTCCAGCGCGTCGTGCACCAGCAGGTTGGCCAGGGTGCCCTTCTTGGTCGCGGTTTCGCTCGCTTCCTTGAGGGTGGTGGCTTTTTTCAGGTGGACGATTTCAGCACGCAGACGACGCTTGGCGCCCAACAGCTCGAAGCCTTTGGCAATCCAGATGGTCCAGGTGATGATCGAGGCAATGGCCAGGCCGATCATCACAGCCTTCACTACCACGTCGGCATTCTGGTACATGCCCCATGGCGACAGGTCGTGGGCCATGCCCAGGGTGTTGTCTTCTTCCAGCACCACGCCGGTTTCGTCGGCAGGTGCGGCAGCGCCGGCGGCCTGGGCCGGGTCGGTGGCCACTGGCGCGACGGCAGGCGCTGCCGGGGTCGCGGCATTTTGCTCGGCGGCTGCTGGAGCGGCGGGAGCGGTGGCGTCAGCGAATGCGGCGGTCGGTGCCAGCAGCACGCTGAACAGCATCGCAGCAATCGCACGCCAGGCGCGGGAGGGACTGTGAAGCTTGGTTGGCGAAGCGGGGTTTGTATGACGTGTCATGCTGGCCGGACCTGAGAGAAAAAATGGGTGATCGTCCTTCCAGACCCAAAGGGTCGAGGACAAATGGGCGGTTATTATTGCAAGTAATTCTTGTTAACTAAAGTGGCACTGTTACTTTATTTCGCTTTTTACTGGCCGTTGATCCACTCGCGCGGCTAATCTGCGCCTTTGAGAATGGAGTTTTATGATGTCTGCGCCTTCTGTTGTGATTGCCGGTTGCGGCGATGTGGGTAGTCGGCTGGCTAGCCAATTGCTGGCCTCGGAATGGGAGGTCCACGGCCTGCGCCGCGATATTTCACGCTTGCCCGACGGCGTGATCGGCATCGCCGGTGATCTGTTCAAAAAGGATTGCCCTGACACCTGGCCGATCGGCGGCGTGGATTACCTGGTGTACTGCGCCGCTGCCACCGACCACGACGAGGCCGGCTATCGCGCTGCTTACGTGCAAGGGTTGCAGCATGTGTTGGAGTGGCTGGGCGATTACGGCCAGGAGCCGAAACATCTGCTGTTTGTCTCCAGCAGCAGTGTTTACGGGCAGCAGAACGGCGAGTGGGTCGACGAAACGTCCGAGACGCAAGCGAAGGGCTATTCCGGGCAGGTGATGCTGGAAGCTGAGCAAGTGGCGCTCAATAGCGGCATCCCGGCCACCGTTGTGCGGCTGACCGGAATTTACGGCCCGGGTCGGGAATGGCTGCTGACTCAGGTTCGCCAAGGCTATCGTGTAGCGGTTGACCCGCCTTTATATGGCAACCGAATTCATGCTGATGATGCCGCGGGCCTGCTCGCGTTTTTGCTGCGGCATGTGGAAAAAGGCGGTTCGCTGGACAAGTTCTATATCGGCGTTGACGATGCGCCGGCACCACTGGCCGAGGTGGTGGCCTGGTTGCGCGAGTATCTGGGTGTGACCGAGTGGGCTGAAGATGCAAGTGTGCGCCGTGCTGGCAGCAAACAATGCAGTAATGCGCGTATCAAGGCGCTTGGCTGGATGCCGACATACCCGACTTACCGGGAAGGCTATGCGGCGATTCTGAAAGGCTGAAGCGCGCAAAAAATGTGGGAGCTGGCTTGCCTGCGATAGCGGTATATCAATCACATCTTTGTTGGATGTAATACCGTCATCGCAGGCAAGCCAGCTCCCACATTTGGATTTGGGTGAGGCTTTTATTACTTTTCAAGCAACCATTGGCGAGGGCCTGGCGTAAACGAAGGCACTTCATCGGCCTGTGCGGTATTGATCGCCTGGAAGATCTCCAGTTGCTCACCCTTGCGCGCGAAGATCCAAGGGTTGCCCTGGCCGTTCAGTTGCAGCCAGATGCTGTCATAGCCGCCGCTCATGGAGGCGCAATCGCCTGCCAGACAGAGTGAATAACGATCAACCCCCGGTAGGCCGGCGACCTTGCCGTCTGCCTGGAACTGCACCGTGGCGCCGCTGCCGGTGCCGTCGCTGATCTTCCAGTCGCCGCCCATATAGGCCGCGTACAGCGCGCGTTCGAAGTTGGCGCCCAGTGGCGCGCCTTCTGGGGCCGGGTCTTTGGCGCGGGCAAACAGCTGCTCGGGCTCGTTGTCGTTGGCCACTTGCAGCAGTTGCTTGCCTTTGCGCTTGAGTTCGGTGGCAGAGCTGCCATAGAAATCCACGTTCCATGCGCCGGGCTCTTCACCCGACAACTTGCCTTCCGCCACTTCAAAACCGTTGTAGTAGCGGGCCTGCAAGGCCTTGGTGTTGACCTCCCACTCAAGGTTGGGGCCATAAGACTGCAGGGCTTCACGCAAAGGGCCGCCCTTGGCTGCCGCGTCGATGGCGGCCTGGTTGATCCAGGTACCGCTTACATCCAGGTCGGCGGGGTTACTGGCACAGCCACCGAGCAACAGGGCGAGCAACGAAGAGGCTACAAGCGCTTTGCGCATTACGAAATCCTTCTGAAACGAAGTCGGCGCAGCCTTTTGGGGCTGCGCCGGGTGTTTTACTCGATGACCAGAATGGCGTCCATCTCAACCTGTGCACCCTTTGGCAGGGCGGCCACGCCGATGGCGGCGCGGGCTGGGTAAGGTTGTTCGAAGTACTTGCCCATGATCTCGTTGACCTTGGCGAAGTGGCTGAGGTCGGTGAGGAAGATGTTCAGCTTGACGATGTCCTTGAACGAACCACCGGCAGCTTCAGCCACGGACTTGAGGTTTTCAAAGACCTGTACGGTCTGGGCTTCGAAGCCTTCAACCAGTTCCATGGTCTTTGGGTCCAGCGGGATCTGGCCGGACATGTAGACGGTGTTGCCCGCCTTGATCGCCTGGGAATAAGTGCCGATGGCGGCTGGAGCTTTATCGCTGGTGATAACTGTCTTGGTCATGAATGACTCCTTGTAATGGATCGGTTATGCACGCATGCGGGTGATGCGGATCACACCGGTCAAGGCGCGCAACTTTTTGATCACGCGGGCCAGGTGCACACGGTCGTGCACGCTGACCACCAGTTGGACCACGCTGATGCGACCATCGCGTTCGTCCATGCTGATTTTCTCGATATTGCCGTCGGCGGCGTTGACGCTGCTGGCCAGCAGGGCGATGAGGCCGCGCTGGTGTTCCAGCTCCACCCGCAGCTCGACGTTGAATTCGCCGGTGACATCCTTGGCCCACGAGAGCTGGATGCATTTTTCCGGGTTGTGGCGGATTTCGGTGATGTTGCGGCAGTTGTCCAGGTGCACCACCATGCCTTTGCCGGCGGACAAGTGGCCGACAATCGGGTCGCCCGGGATCGGCGTGCAACATTTGGCGTAGCTGAGCACCAGGCCCTCGGTGCCGCGAATTGCCAGCGGGCCTTCAGGGCTCGGCAACTGTTCGCCTTCGCCCAGCAGGCGGCGCGCAACCACGTAAGCCATGCGGTTGCCCAGGCCGATATCTTCCAGCAGGTCTTCGATGGTTTCCTGGCGGTACTCGTGGAGCATCGCTTGCACGCGCTCTTGCGGGATCTTGTCCAGGGCGCTGTCGAAGCCGTTGAGCACCTTGTTCAGCAGGCGTTCGCCCAGGCTGATGGATTCGGAGCGGCGCTGCAATTTCAGCGCGTGGCGAATATGCGTACGCGCCTTGCCGGTGACCACAAAGTTGAGCCAGGCCGGGTTGGGGCGAGCGCCCGGTGCGCTGACGATCTCCACCGTGGAACCGCTTTGCAGTGGTTCGGACAGCGGGGCCAGGCGCCGGTTGATGCGACAGGCGATGCAGCTGTTGCCGACATCGGTGTGCACTGCGTAGGCAAAATCGACCGCCGTGGAGCCTTTGGGCAGCTCCATGATCCGGCCTTTGGGCGTGAACACGTAGACCTCGTCCGGGAACAGGTCGATCTTCACGCTTTCGATAAATTCCAGGGAGTTGCCGGCACGTTGCTGCATTTCCAGCACGCCCTTGACCCATTGGCGCGCGCGAGCATGGGTGCCTTTGGGCTGCTCGTCGCCGCTGGACTTGTACAGCCAGTGGGCGGCAATGCCGTTGTTGGCCATTTCTTCCATTTCGCGGGTGCGGATCTGGATCTCGATCGGCACGCCGTGCATGCCAAACAGGGTGGTATGCAGCGACTGGTAGCCGTTGGCCTTGGGAATTGCGATGTAGTCCTTGAAGCGGCCCGGCAGCGGCTTGTACAAATTATGTACAGCGCCCAGCACGCGGTAGCAGGTATCGACCTTGTCGACGATAATCCGGAACGCGTACACGTCCATGATCTCGTTGAAGGCCCGGCGCTTGCCGCGCATCTTCTTGTAGATGCCGTAAATGTGCTTTTGCCGACCGCTGACCTCGCCCTCGATCTCGTCGATCGCCAGGCAATGGCTCAGGGACTCTTCGATCTTGTTGACGATTTCCTTGCGATTGCCCCGTGCGCGCTTGACCGCCTGGTAGATGCGCGCCGAACGCATGGGGTGCATGGCTTTAAAGCCGAGGTCTTCGAATTCGATACGAATGGCGTGCATGCCCAGCCGGTTGGCGATGGGCGCATAGATTTCCAGGGTTTCCTTGGCGATGCGTCGGCGCTTTTCGCCGGACAGCACTTCCAGCGTGCGCATGTTGTGCAGCCGGTCGGCCAGCTTGACCAGGATCACCCGAATGTCTCGGGCCATGGCCATGGCCATCTTCTGGAAGTTTTCCGCCTGGGCTTCGGCCTTGGTCTCGAAGTTCATCTGGGTCAGCTTGCTGACCCCATCGACCAGTTCGGCCACGGTTTCGCCAAATTGCGCACTGAGCGCTTCCTTGGCAATGCCGGTGTCTTCGATCACGTCATGCAGCATCGCGGCCATCAGGCTCTGATGGTCCATGTGCATGTCGGCAAGAATATTGGCCACCGCAAGAGGATGGGTGACATACGCCTCGCCACTGCGGCGGCGCTGGCCGTCGTGGGCTTGTTCGGCATAGAAATACGCTCGGCGAACCAGGTTGACCTGGTCGGCGCCGAGGTAGGCCGATAAGCGATCGGCGAGGGCGTCTATGCTCGGCAAAGTGTGAACTCCTGCCGATGGCTGTGACCCCGCGCCGTGCTACGTCGACCAGGCATAGGCTTAGACGTCCTCGTTGGACTCGCCTTCGAACGCTGCAAACAGCGGTTCGTCTTCAACGATTTCGGCGTTGGCGATGAACTCGTAGCTCATCAGGCCTTCAGCGATTTCACGCAGGGCTACAACGGTAGGCTTGTCGTTTTCCCACTGGACCAGGGGCTCTTTGCCGCCAGTGGCCAGTTGACGGGCACGCTTGGTAGAGAGCATGACCAGCTCAAAGCGGTTATCCACGTGTTCTAGGCAGTCTTCAACGGTTACGCGGGCCATGGTATTCCTCGGAGCGAATGCAAGATGCGCGCTGCCCGGTTGGGCGAGCGGACTGAGCAGTTTAAAAAATCACCAGCGTTTAGGGAAGCGCTGATTTTTCGCAGGCCTTCGCAAAACCGCTACAAGTGCCAATGTAAGGCCCTTGCAGCTGTTTTGGGAAGCGCCAATCAACCGAGCAATTCGGCGAGTAATTTGCCGAAACGCTGCTGTTGGCGCTTTTGCTGCAGTTGGTTGGCGCGGAAAATCGCCTTCAAATCGTCCAATGCGTGGGTGAAGTCGTCATTGATGATCAGGTAGTCGTAGTCGACGTAGTGGCTCATTTCGCTGACGGCCTCACGCATGCGACCTTCGATGATCTCGTCGCTGTCCTGGCCACGGTTGGTCAGGCGCTGGTGCAGGGCTTGGAGCGAGGGCGGCAGGATGAAGATGGAGCGCGCCTTGGGCATCAGCTGGCGCACTTGCTCGGCGCCCTGCCAGTCGATCTCCAGAATCAGGTCGTGGCCTTCGTCCAGGGTCTGTTGCAGGTGGCTCTGCGAGGTGCCGTAGAGGTTGCCGAACACTTCGGCGCGCTCCAGGAAGTCACCGTGTTCGATCATCTTGACGAACTCGGTACGCTCGACGAAGTGATAGTGCACGCCGTCCACTTCGCCCGGGCGCATGGCGCGGGTGGTGTGCGAGACCGAAATGCGGATCTGCTCGTCAGCGTCGGTCAAGGCCTTGACCAGGCTGCTCTTGCCCGCGCCCGAAGGGGCGGAAATGATGTAAAGGGTGCCGGTGCTGTGGGTCATGGAGGGTGCCTTACTCAATATTCTGTACTTGTTCGCGCATTTGCTCGATCAACACTTTGAGGTTGACCGCCGCCGTGGTGCTGCGCGGGTCGAACGCCTTGGAGCCCAGTGTATTGGCTTCGCGGTTGAGTTCCTGCATCAGGAAGTCCAGGCGCCGACCGGCGGCACCGCCCGACTTGAGTACGCGGCGCACTTCAAGGATATGGGTACTCAGGCGGTCGAGTTCTTCGGCCACGTCGCTCTTCTGTGCGAGCAGGACCATTTCCTGTTCCAGGCGCGTCGGGTCGAGGTCAGCCTTCATGTCGGTGAAGCGGTCTAGGACCTTCTGGCGCTGGGTGGCGAGCATCTGCGGTACCAGTTCACGCAGGGTCACTACGTCGGCTTCGATCGATGTCAGCCGCTCGCTGATCAGGCGCGCCAGTTCGGTGCCTTCGCGCTCACGGCCGGCCTTGAGTTCCTTCAGGCCCTGGTTGAACAGGGCGAGGGCTTCGGCATTCAGGGCCTGTGGGTCAGCCGCGTCGGCCACCAGCACGCCGGGCCAGGCCAATACTTCCAGAGGGTTCAATGCGGCCGGCTGCTTGATCAGGCCGGCGATGGTTTCGGCAGCGGCCACCAGTTGGGCGGCGCGGTCGCGGTCGACCTGCAGCGGCTTGCCGGTGGTTTCTTCGGTAAAGCGCAGGGTGCATTCCAGCTTGCCACGGGAAATGCCCTGGCGCAGCGCTTCACGCACGGCGCCTTCGAGGTCGCGGAACGACTCTGGCAGGCGCAGGTGCGGCTCCAGGTAACGGCTGTTGACCGAGCGCAGTTCCCAGCTGAGGGTGCCTTGGGTCCCGGCTTTTTCGACACGGGCGAAGGCGGTCATGCTGTGCACCATGGAGGTACCTCGCGTTGGATAAATAGAAATTGGCCAGGCCGACCTGTAGGAGCGAGCTTGCTCGCGAAGAACGCAAGGCGCCGCGCTGAATCAGGAAGCCCCCGTAATTGTTGGCGTTTTTCGCGAGCAAGCTCGCTCCTACAGTCTGGAGGCGCAGGATTGTAGCGCAGTGGGAGGTAGGCGCCCAAACCCGGGCATTGGTAACCGGATTTTTTAGAAGTGCCCCGAACCGGCTTGCGGCTCTATAATGCTCGGCAGTTTTTCGTCCTCAGTACAGGTATCCCCTATGAAACGTCCAAGTGGTCGCGCTGCCGATCAGCTCCGCTCGATCCGCATCACCCGCAACTACACCAAACACGCCGAGGGATCCGTACTGGTCGAGTTTGGCGATACCAAGGTCATCTGCACTGTCAGCGTCGAAAACGGCGTGCCGCGCTTCCTCAAGGGCCAGGGCCAGGGTTGGTTGACCGCTGAATACGGCATGCTGCCGCGCGCGACTGGCGAGCGTAACCAGCGTGAAGCCAGCCGTGGCAAGCAAGGCGGGCGTACCCTGGAAATCCAGCGCTTGATCGGCCGTTCCCTGCGTGCTGCCCTGGATATGTCCAAGCTGGGTGACGTGACTCTCTACGTCGACTGCGACGTGATCCAGGCAGATGGCGGCACCCGCACGGCGTCCATCACCGGCGCCATGGTGGCCCTGGTCGACGCACTGAAAGTGATCAAGAAGCGTGGCGGCCTGAAAGCGGGTGACCCGCTCAAGCAGATGATCGCCGCTGTGTCGGTTGGCATGTACCAGGGCGAGCCTGTGTTGGACCTGGACTACCTGGAAGACTCGGCCGCCGAGACCGACCTCAACGTGGTCATGACCAGCACCGGTGGTTTCATCGAAGTGCAGGGCACTGCCGAAGGCGCGCCATTCCAGCCGGCTGAGCTGAACGCCATGCTGGCCTTGGCCCAGAAAGGCATGACCGAAATCTTTGAATTGCAGAACGCCGCGCTGGCTGACTGAGCCGGCCCCAAGGAGAAGCGCCATGAATGACAGCCAGTTGCCGGTCCCGGCCCCGTCCAAGGAAGTACGCCAGTGGGCAATGTTGTGTCATTTTGCGGCATTCCTGGGGTTGGTATTCCCCTTCGGCAGCTTGCTGGGGCCGTTGATCCTGTGGCAATTCAAGAAGGACATGGACCCGCTCATCGATGACCAGGGCAAGGAGGCGCTGAATTTCCAGATCACCGTGGCGATCGCCTGGCTGGTGTGCCTCTTGTTGGGCTTCGTGGTTGTTGGCTTCTTGCTGATGACCGTGCTGGTGATCGGGGCGTTGATACTGACGATCATCGCCGGTATCAAGGCCAACAAAGGCATTGCCTATCGCTATCCGTGGACCTGGCGCCTGGTCAAGTAACCGAACGGCCACAAAAAAACCGACATCAGTGTCGGTTTTTTTGTGCCTGGAAAACGACCTCAGATGGTCAATGTCCAGTCGTAGTCCACGATCAGCGGCGCGTGCTGCGAGAAGCGCGGCTGGCGCGGCAGGCGTGCGCTGCGTACGAACCGGCGCAGGCCTGGGGTCAGCAGCTGGTAGTCGAAACGCCAGCCCAGGTTGAGCATCTCAGCCTGTTCGTTATCTGGCCACCAGCTGTACTGGTCGCCTTCGCGGCTGACTTCGCGCAGGGCATCGACATAGCCCATGTTGCCGACAATCTCGTCCATCCAGGCGCGTTCCGGCGCCAGGAAGCCTGGGGATTGCTGGCTGTCGCGCCAGTTCTTGATATCCAGCTTCTGTTGCGCCACGTACAGCGAGCCACAATAAATGTACTCGCGACGTTTACGTCGCTGTTTATCCAAGTAACGGGCGAAATCGTCCATTAGCTTGAATTTCTGGTTCAAGTCTTCATCGCCGTTCTGCCCGGAAGGAAGCAGCAAGGTCGCGATGCTGACCTTGTCGAAATCGGCTTGCAGGTAACGCCCGTAGCGGTCGGCTGTCTCGAAGCCGAGGCCGCTGATGACCGCCTTGGGTTGCAACCGCGAGTACAAAGCCACGCCACCTTGGGTGGGCACTTCGGCATCGCAGGCATAAAGGAAGTAGCCATCCAGTTGGAAGGCTGGGTCGTCCAGTTCAAAGGCGGAGGCACGGGTGTCCTGCAGGCAGATGACGTCGGCATTCTGTGCTTGCAGCCAACTGAGCAAACCACGCTCGACTGCAGCCTGAATACCATTAACGTTCACACTGATGATCCGCATAAATGGCCCCAAAAATCGCGTGCGTGTATGATACACGCCGTCCACCCAATTAGCTAAATCCGTGGTATCTGAGGCTTTTTTCATGCAGGCGTATCAGCGCGATTTCATTCGTTTTGCCATCGATCGCGGCGTTTTACGCTTCGGTGAGTTCACCCTCAAGTCCGGGCGCACCAGCCCGTACTTCTTCAATGCGGGCCTGTTCAACTCAGGTTCGGCCCTGGCTCAGCTGGGCCGTTTCTATGCGGCAGCCATCGTTGAGAGCGGTATTTCCTTCGACGTACTCTTTGGCCCGGCCTACAAGGGTATTCCCCTGGCAGCGGCGACGGCGGTAGCGCTGGCGGAGCATCACGGGCAGGACTTGCCGTGGTGTTTCAACCGTAAGGAAGCCAAGGCCCATGGTGAAGGTGGCAGCCTGGTCGGCGCGCCATTGACCGGCGAGGTGCTGATCATCGATGACGTGATCACCGCGGGTACTGCTATCCGTGAAGTGATGCAGATCATCGCTTCCCAGGACGGCGCCAAGGCTGCCGGTGTACTGATCGCCTTGAACCGTCAGGAACGCGGCAACGGTGAGTTGTCGGCGATCCAGGAAGTGGAGCGTGACTTCGGCATTCCGGTGGTGAGCATCGTGTCGTTGAACCAGGTGTTGCAGTTCCTGGAAGATGACCCGCAGCTCAAGCAGCATTTGCCGGCGGTGCGTGCCTACCGCGAGCAGTTCGGCGTCTGACACTGAATCCTGTGGGAGCGGGCTTGCCCGCGATAGCGGTGTGTCAGGCGGTGCATTTTAGAATGTACTGCCGTCATCGCAGGCAAGCCAGCGCCCACATTTGAACTGTGTACAAACAAAAAGCCCCGCTCAATTCGATTGAGCGGGGCTTTTTGCTTTGCAGTGGTTAAGGACGCTTGCGGTTACTGATCAGCGTGCCCACACCAGTATCGGTGAAGATTTCCAGCAGGATTGCATTTGGCACGCGGCCATCCAGGATCAGCGAGCTGCCGACGCCGCCCTGCACCGCTTCCAGTGCGCAACGGATCTTCGGCAACATGCCGCCGTAGATGGTGCCGTCGGCGATCAGGTCGTCTACCTGCTGGGTAGTCAAGCCGGTCAGTACCTTGCCTTCCTTGTCCATCAAGCCGGCGATGTTGGTCAGCAGCATCAGCTTTTCAGCCTTCAGTGCTTCCGCCACCTTACCGGCTACCAGATCGGCGTTGATGTTATAGGACTCGCCATTAGCACCCACGCCGATCGGCGCAATTACCGGGATGAAGTCGCCCTTGACCAGCAGGTTGAGCAAATCGGTGTTGATGCCGATGACTTCGCCCACCTGGCCGATGTCGATGATTTCCGGCTGGGTCATCTCCGGCGTCTTGCGGGTCACGGTCAGTTTCTTGGCGCGGATCAGTTCCGCATCCTTGCCGGTCAGGCCGATGGCGCTGCCGCCGTGGCGGTTGATCAGGTTGACGATGTCTTTGTTGACCTGGCCGCCGAGGACCATTTCCACCACGTCCATGGTTTGCGCGTCAGTGACGCGCATGCCATCGATGAAGTGACTCTCGATGGACAACCGCTTGAGCAGGTCGCCGATTTGCGGGCCGCCGCCGTGGACGACCACGGGGTTGATCCCTACGGCCTTCATCAGCACGATGTCGCGCGCAAAGCCGGTTTTCAGCTCATCGCTTTCCATGGCATTGCCGCCGTACTTGATCACCAGCGTCTTGCCGACGTAGCGTCGAATATAAGGCAACGCTTCGGACAGGACCTTGGCGGTGTTGGCAGCGGCTTCGCGTTCGAGGGTCATTCAGGGCTCCGGGCAAAAAATCAGAACGGTAATTGGAGATCAGGGGCAACACGTTTCAACTGGGCGTGGAACACGTCCTTGATGCGCTGCAACTCAGCCTCGGTATCCGCCTCGAAACGCAGGACCAGCACCGGTGTGGTGTTGGACGCGCGAACCAGGCCCCAGCCTTTGGCGTAATCGACTCGCACACCATCAATGGTGGTCAGGTTGGCGCCTTCACCCCATTGCGCATCGTGCAATGCGTCAATGATGCTGAATTTGCTCTCCTCGGTCACATGGATATTGATTTCTGGCGTAGAAATATCATTCGGGAAGGTCTGAAACAGCTCTTCGGCCGTGGATTTCTCCTTGCTGAGGATCTCCAGCAGGCGAGCGGCGCTGTAAATACCATCATCAAACCCGAACCAGCGCTCCTTGAAGAACACGTGGCCGCTCATTTCACCGGCCAACAGCGCGCCGGTTTCCTTCATTTTCTTTTTGATCAACGAGTGACCGGTCTTCCACATTAGCGGGCGACCGCCGTACTCCTTGATCAATGGCGTCAGGCGACGCGTGCATTTCACGTCGAAGATGATCTCGGCGTTGGCATTGCGCGCAACCACGTCGCGGGCAAACAGCATCAACAGGCGGTCCGGGAACACGATCTCGCCGGTTTCGGTCACCACGCCCACACGGTCCCCGTCGCCATCGAAGGCCAGGCCGACGTCGGCGCCCACTTCCTTGACCTTGGCGATCAGGTCCACCAGGTTTTCCGGCTTGCCTGGGTCTGGGTGATGGTTGGGGAAGTTGCCGTCCACTTCGCAGAACAGTGGGATCACTTCGCAGTTCAGGGCTTCGAGCAATTGCGGGGCAATCACACCCGCTGCGCCGTTGCCGCAGTCCACCACGACTTTCAAGCGGCGGGCGAGCTTGACGTCGCGAGTGATTTCATCGGAGTAGCGCTGGAGGATATCGACCTTGGTGATGCTGCCGGTGCCGCTGGTCAAGTCGTTGGTCTTCAGGCGGGTGTGCAGGGCCTGGATCTGTTCATTGGCGAGGGTGTCGCCAGCGATGACGATCTTGAAGCCGTTGTAGTCCGACGGGTTGTGGCTGCCGGTAAGCATGACCCCGGATTTGCCCGCCAGTACGTTGGCGGCGTAGTACAGCGCGGGGGTTGGCACCAGACCGACGTCGCTGACGTGGCAGCCGCTGTCAGCCAGGCCCTGGATCAGTTGCTCGACCAGCTCCGGGCCAGACAAGCGGCCGTCACGGCCTACCGAAACGTTGGGTTCGCCTTGGGCCAGACTCTGGGAGCCGATGGCGCGGCCGATCCAGTAGGCGGTTTCGGCGGTCAGGGTCTTGGGGACCACACCACGGATGTCATAGGCGCGAAAAATGCTGTCGGGAAAGGTCGGGGCTACGCGGGCTGCGGTACTCATCGCGGGGGAAACTCCATCTGAAAGGGGGCAAGGCGGGCCTGATGTGGCTGGCCGGCAGGCTCAAACTGAAGGGTATGACGGCGTTTTCGGCAGAGAGTTCGTGGTGTAAAAATGCCATCGGCGCTTCGGCGCTAGCATTATTTTCACGTAGTCCTTTGATTTCATTAGAGAAATCTCGATGATTATTTCCGCGCATTCTTCATCCTGAAAAGCCGGGCGGTGGCGCGTGGCCGGACGATTGCATCCGGCCACGTTCAGCTTAGTCAGTGACTGCCGGAGTGCCCAAAACCGCCTGCGCCGCGTTGGGTTTCGTCGAATTCCTGCACCAATTCAAAATGCGCCTGCACCACCGGCACCAATACCAGTTGGGCGATGCGCTCGCCGACGGCGATGTTGAAAGCAGTCTGGCCACGGTTCCAGCACGACACCATCAACTCGCCCTGGTAGTCGGAGTCGATCAGGCCGACCAGGTTGCCTAGCACGATGCCATGTTTATGGCCCAGGCCGGAGCGCGGCAGGATCAGCGCCGCCAAGCCAGGATCGCCGACATAGATCGACAGGCCAGTGGGAATCAGGATGGTTTGGCCCGGCTCAAGGACGGTGTCCTCTTTGAGCATGGCGCGCAGGTCCAGGCCGGCGGAACCCGGCGTGGCGTACGCCGGCAGAGGGAATTCGTTGCCGAGGCGTGGGTCGAGAATCTTGGCTTGCAAAGCGTGCATGGACATTAAACCTGGTTCAGCCGTTGGGCGATAAAAGAGATCAGTTGGCGGGCAATCTTGCCCTTGCTGGTCTGGGCGAAAAGGGTGGCGTGCAGTTCGCGGTCGATCACGCTGCACGCATTTTCCTCGCTGTTGAAGCCGATGCTCGGGTTGGCGACATCATTGGCAACGATCAGGTCGAGGTTTTTGTCTTTCAGTTTGCGTGCGGCGTAGTCCAGCAGGTGCTCGGTCTCGGCAGCGAAGCCGACGCTGAACGGACGGTCTGGACGGGTTGCGATGGTGGCCAGGATGTCCGGGTTACGCACCATTTGCAGGAGCAGGCCGTCGCCGCTCGTAGGGTCTTTCTTGAGCTTCTGCGGGGCCACGACCTCCGGGCGGTAATCCGCAACCGCTGCCGAGGCGATAAACAGGTCGCAGGGAATGGCGGCTTCGCAGGCCGCCAACATGTCCCGGGCGCTGACTACGTCGATCCGCGTGACGCGATCAGGGGTGGGCAGATGCACGGGACCTGTGATCAGTGTGACCCGTGCGCCTGCCTCGACCGCGGCTTCTGCCAACGCGAAGCCCATTTTTCCTGAGCTATGGTTGGTGATGTAGCGGACCGGGTCGATGTTTTCCTGGGTTGGGCCAGCGGTGATCAGCACGTGCTTGCCGGTCAGGGCCAGGTGCTGGAAGCACTCGGCGGCGCATTGTGCGAGGTCCGTGGCTTCGAGCATGCGGCCCAGGCCGACGTCGCCGCAGGCCTGGCTGCCGGATGCCGGGCCGAACACCTTGAGGCCGCGGGTTTGCAGGAGTTGGGTATTGGCCTGGGTGGCCGGATCGCGCCACATGGCCTGGTTCATGGCCGGAGCGATAGCGACGGTGGCGTCGGTGGCCAATACCAGGGTGGTGAGCAGGTCATCGGCAATGCCCTGGGCCAGGCGGGCGATCAGGTCGGCAGTGGCCGGGGCTATCAGCACCAGGTCGGCCCATTTGGCCAGTTCGATATGGCCCATGGCGGCTTCTGCGGCCGGGTCCAGCAGGTCGAGGTGAACCGGGTGGCCGGACAGGGCTTGCATGGTCAGCGGGGTGATGAACTCACTGCCACCACGGGTCATGACCACGCGCACTTCGGCGCCCTGGTCCAGGAGCCTGCGAACCAACTCTGCGCTCTTGTAGGCGGCAATGCCGCCGCCGACGCCGAGAACGATGCGTTTCCGATACAGACGCTGCATTGGTTTGCCTTTCCAGTTCAGTGATGCCAGTTCAGTGGCGCCTGCGATGACCCCTCCCCAGGTGAAATCGCCGGCAAAAAAGAGGGCCCTACGATAACACAGCGCCCGCCGGGCAACAGCGGAGCAGATACAGGGAGGTGGGATGAGTATTCGTGATTGGCCCGTGGCGGAGCGTCCGCGGGAGAAATTATTGGAAGGCGGCGCAGCGAGCCTGTCCGATGCCGAGCTGTTGGCGATTTTCCTGCGTACGGGGGTTGCCGGCCGAAGTGCGGTGGATCTGGCGCGCCATCTGTTGGCGCAATTCGGTGGCCTGCGCCCGTTACTGGAGGCCAGCCAGACGTTGTTCAGCCAGCATTTGGGGCTGGGCCCGGCGAAGTTCGCCCAACTGCAGGCGGTGCTGGAAATGTCCCGGCGCCACTTGGCTGAGCGCTTGCGGGCTGACTCGGTGCTGGAGAGCCCGTTGGCCGTGCGCGAATACCTCAAGGCGCTGCTGCGCCATGAGCCCCATGAGATATTCGGTTGCCTGTTTCTGGACTCCAAGCATCGGGTGCTGGGGTTCGAGGTCATTTCCCAGGGCACCATCGACGCTGCGATTGTCTATCCGCGACAAGTGGTCAAGCGCGCCTTGGCGTACAACGCGGCGGCGTTGATCCTGTGCCACAACCACCCGTCGGGGAGCGCGGAGCCCAGCGCGGCTGATCGAAAATTGACCAAGCTGCTGCAAAAGGCGCTGGACGTGGTGGATGTGCGGGTGCTGGACCATATCATCGTGGGCGATGGCGACCCGCTGTCGATGGCTGAATACGGTTGGCTGTAACGGCCCTGCCTGTGTAGGAGCGAGCAAGTTCGCTCCTACAGGTGGGAGTGTGCCTTAGGGCTTGAGGCTGACTTTCGAATAGTCCTGGCGCCCGAACGGGCTTACCTGGTACCCCTGGATGTTCTTGCGGGTCAAGGCAAACGCCGTCGGATGCGCCAGTGGCAGCCACAGCGCCTGTTGCTGGATCTGCGCCTGGGCCTGCTGATACAGCTTGCTGCGCACACCTTGCTCGCTGGTGGTTTTGCCCGCACTGATCAACTTATCCAGGGTAGGGTCGCAATAGCGGGCAAAGTTGGTGCCGGACTTCACCGCGGCGCAGGAGAACTGCGGCGTCAGGAAGTTATCCGGGTCGCCGTTGTCGCCGGCCCAGCCCATGAACAGCAAGTCGTGCTCGCCGGCCTTGGCGCGGCGGATCAACTCGCCCCATTCGATCACGCGAATCTCGGCCTGGATGCCAACCTTGGCCAGGTCGGCCTGCAACAGTTGGGCGCCGAGGTTCGGGTTGGGGTTCAGCAGGCTGCCCGTAGGGCGGGTCCATATTGTGGTCTTGAAGCCGTCCTTGAGCCCGGCGCGGCCCAGCAGCGCCTTGGCTTTGGCGAGGTCCTGCGGGTAGCCTGGCAACTCCTTGGCATAGCTCCAGGTGTTCGGCGGGTAGACACCGTTGGCTGCTTCGGCGGTGCCTTCGAACACGGCCTTGAGGTAGCTGCCCTTATCAAAGGCCAGGTTGATCGCCTGGCGCACTTCGGGCTTGTCCAGCGGTGGGTGCTGGCTGTTGATGGCGACGAACGCGGTCATGAAGGCGGCGGTTTTTTCCACCTTCAGCGCCGAGTCTTTTTCGGCCTCGCCCACATCCAGGGGCTTGGGTGACAGGGCGATCTGGCATTCATCGCGGTGCAGCTTCTGCAGGCGTACGTTGGCGTCCGGGGTGATGGCGAAAATCAGGTTATCCACCGCCGGTTTGCCGGCGAAGTAGTCCGGGTTGGCCTTGTAACGCACCACGGCATCTTTCTGGAAACGCACGAACACAAACGGGCCGGTGCCGATTGGCTGGCTGTTGAGCTTCTCGGGTGTGCCGGCCTTGAGCAATTTATCGGCATATTCAGCCGGATAGATCGAGGCAAAGCCCATGCTCAGTGCTGGTAAGAAGGTGGAATCGGCATGGTCGAGGGTGAAGCGCACGGTCAGTGGGTCAAGGGCGTCGATTTTCTTGACCAGTGTGGGCAATTGCAGGGATTGGGCGTGAGGAAAGCCGCTCTGGGCGATCTTGTGCCACGGGTTGGCCGGGTCGAGCATGCGCTCGAAGCTGAAGCGCACGTCTTCGGCGGTCAAGGTGCGGCTTGGGCTGAAATAACTGGTGCGATGGAATTTCACATCGGGGTGCAGTTTGAAGGTGTACGTCAGCCCATCGGGCGACACTTCCCAGCTGTCTGCAAGGCTCGGTACCAACTTGCCACTGGCCGCGTCGAATTCCACTAAACGGTTCATCAGCACGTCGGCCGAGGCGTTGGTGGTGGTCAGTGAGTTGTACTGCACCACATCGAAGCCTTCGGGGCTGGCCTCGGTGCATACGCTCAAGTTGGTGGCCGCAACGGCCATCGGCGCAATAAAGAGAGGGGCAAGCAATAGCGGTAGGGCAGCGAGGCGCATATTCGGTTTCCTGTGCAGATCGAAGGCCCATCTGCGAGTGCAGTCTGGAAAAAGCCTACCGTAGAGGTCTGATTGATAAATGACTAGCCCATTTTTGCCTGTGCTTTTGGCCAAAATGCTGTTTTGATGGCGCCTCAGCGTGTTTCGCCGTGCACTTCCCTGTGACCGCAGGCGTTGTAAATCATTCTGTGCGACGAGCGGTCGGCTGTTACAGCGGCCCCTCCTGGCAGCGGTTCAGGCACTTGTGGCCAAGATTTACGCTGCTAAAAGTACACAGGTTGTTGTTGCACTGGGGTCTTTCTGGTATAAAGCAGCGCTCTTTTCTAGGGGCCCGGTTCCTTCACTGTAGGTGTAGCCGGTAAGACCCTAAAGAAACGCGGCGCCTGGCGCCAAATGACTGAGAGATTAAGCGGCCAACCCATGCCGGGTTGGGCATGTGGTTTTAGAGGGCTGAGGCATGTCGAGAGTCTGTCAAGTTACCGGTAAGGGTCCGGTGACTGGGAATAACATTTCCCACGCAAATAACAAAACCCGTCGTCGTTTCCTGCCGAACCTGCAGCATCACCGCTTCTGGGTTGAAGAAGAGAAACGTTTCGTGCGTCTGCGCGTATCTGCTAAAGGCATGCGTATTATCGACAAGCGTGGCATCACTGTCGTGCTGGCCGAAATCCGCGCCGCTGGCAAGATCTAAGGAGCTCTATCATGCGTGAATTGATTCGAATGATCTCTAGCGCCGGTACTGGTCACTTCTACACTACCGACAAGAACAAGCGTACTACCCCGGACAAGCTCGAAAAGAAAATGTTCGACCCGCGCGTTCGCAAGCACGTGATCTACAAAGAAGGCAAAATCAAGTAATTGATTTTCCTCCTTGTGAAAAAAAGCCCGTATCTCACGATGCGGGCTTTTTTTTGCCTGATCGTTCCCACGCTCTGCTGATCGTTCCCACGCTCTGCGTGGGAATGCCGTCTCGGACGCTTAGCGTCCCGTTGTCGATCAATCAATGATCAGGCTTTCTCTTCAAACACCACGTAGATCTTGCGGCACGCTTCCAGCACTTCCCAGGTACCGCTGAAACCGGCAGGGATCACAAAGCGATCGCCGGCCCGCAGGGTCTTGGCATTCCCCTCGGCATCACGCAACACCGACACGCCTTGCACGATCTCGCAGTACTCATGCTCGGTGTAGTTGACCTTCCACTGGCCCACTTCACCTTCCCAGACGCCGGCGTTCATCTGGCCGCATGGGCTGTTGTAGTGGTTGTAGAGTGTCTGCTCGGGATCGCCCTTGAGGATTTTCTCGGCGGCAGGGCGGTAGCGTTCGGGGGCGGTGTTGGCTTGGCTGAAATCGACGATGTCCTGGATGCTCATGTGCATTTCCCGTCTGGCCTGCGGTTGGAGAGTCCAAAGTCTATGTTTATTAAAATGAACATCGCAAGGGCGTTTGCCGCCGTTATGTCAAATATATTGAAACATCCCCAGCCGCTGGTTTAGGGTGGCAGCTGCCTTGAGCCGAACAGCAGGCTGGTCGGGCAAGCATTCGTGATGGCGCCGGGATAAACCTCCCAGGCCCTTGTATTCAATAAGAGGAGGACACTCGTATGACCACCCTGACCCGTGCCGACTGGGAACAACGCGCCAAGGCTCTGAAGATCGAAGGCCGCGCCTATATCAATGGCGAATACACCGCCGCCGTTTCCGGTGACACCTTCGAATGCATCAGCCCGGTGGATGGGCGCTTGCTGGCCACTGTCGCCAGCTGTGATGCCAGCGATGCCCAGCGCGCCGTGGAAAATGCGCGTGCCACTTTCAATTCCGGCGTGTGGTCGCGCCTGGCACCGGCCAAGCGCAAGTCCGTCATGATCCGTTTCGCCGCGCTGCTCAAGGCCAACGCCGAAGAGCTGGCGCTGCTTGAAACCCTGGATATGGGCAAGCCCATCAGCGATTCCCTGAACATCGACGTCCCCGGCGCGGCGCAAGCCCTGAGCTGGAGCGGCGAGGCGATCGACAAGATCTACGACGAAGTCGCCGCCACGCCCCACGATCAACTGGGCCTGGTGACCCGCGAGCCCGTCGGTGTTGTTGGCGCCATCGTGCCGTGGAACTTCCCGTTGATGATGGCGTGCTGGAAACTCGGCCCGGCGCTGTCCACCGGCAACTCTGTCATCCTGAAGCCGTCCGAAAAATCCCCGCTCACCGCCATCCGCATCGCCGCGTTGGCCGTTGAGGCTGGTATTCCAAAAGGCGTGTTCAACGTGCTGCCTGGCTATGGCCACACCGTGGGTAACGCCCTGGCGGTGCACATGGACGTCGATACCCTGGTGTTCACGGGCTCCACCAAGATCGCCAAGCAACTGTTGATCCGCTCCGGCGAGTCGAACATGAAGCGTGTATGGCTGGAAGCCGGTGGCAAGAGCCCGAACATCGTGTTTGCCGACGCGCCGAACCTGCAAGCGGCGGCCGAATCCGCCGCCAGCGCCATTGCCTTCAACCAGGGCGAAGTCTGCACTGCCGGCTCGCGCCTGCTGGTCGAGCGTTCGATCAAAGACACCTTCCTGCCGCTGGTGATCGAGGCCCTCAAGGGCTGGAAACCCGGCAATCCACTGGACCCAGCCACCACTGTGGGTGCGTTGGTGGATACCCAGCAGATGAACACCGTGCTTTCGTACATTGAAGCCGGCCACGCCGACGGCGCCAAGCTGGTCGCGGGTGGCAAGCGCACCCTGGAAGAGTCCGGCGGCACCTACGTCGAGCCGACGATTTTCGACGGCGTGACCAATGCCATGAAGATCGCCCAGGAAGAGATCTTTGGCCCGGTCCTGTCGGTGATCACTTTCGACAGCGCCGAAGAAGCCATCGCCATCGCCAACGACACCCAATACGGCCTGGCTGCGGCGGTGTGGACGGCGGATATCTCCAAGGCACACCTGACGGCCAAGGCTCTGCGCGCCGGCAGCGTGTGGGTTAACCAGTACGACGGCGGCGACATGACCGCACCGTTCGGTGGTTTCAAGCAGTCGGGTAATGGCCGCGACAAGTCGCTGCATGCATTCGACAAGTACACCGAGCTGAAGGCGACCTGGATCAAGCTCTAAGCAACACTGCTGATCCCCTGTAGGAGCGAGCCTGTGTGGGAACTGGCTTGCCTGCGATAGCATCACTGAGGTGTGGCTGACACACCGAGGCGTCTGTATCGCAGGCAAGCCAGCTCCCACATAAGCTCGCTCCTACAGTTCGTTTTGCGAAGCAGAATTATCCACAGGAGCGTGGCAATGCGTTGGGCGACATATTTCGCCGTGCTGGCCTCGGTACTCAGCGTTGGCCTGGCCCTGGGTGTCAGCATGCCGTTGGTATCCCTGCGTCTTGAAGGTTGGGGTTATGGCAGTTTCGCCATTGGCGTGATGGCGGCGATGCCGGCATTCGGCGTCCTGCTGGGCGCCAAGGTCTCCAGCCGCATGGCGTCCTGGCTCGGCACTGCCAACCTGATGCGCCTGTGCCTGTGGGCCGGTGCGGTGTCCATCGGCTTGCTGGCGATCCTGCCCAGCTACCCGGTGTGGCTGGTGCTCAGGCTGATGATCGGGGTGATCCTGACCATCGTATTCATCCTTGGCGAAAGCTGGATCAACCAACTGGTGGTCGAGCAGTGGCGTGGCCGGCTGGTGGCGCTCTACGGCTGCAGCTATGCCTTGAGCCAGCTGTCGGGGCCGTTGCTGCTGGGCCTGATAGGCACCGATCATGACTATGGCTTCTGGGTCGGCGCAGGCCTTTTAGTGGTGGCGCCGTTACTGTTGCTAGGACGTACCGGGGCGCCGACAGCGGATTCGTTCAGCATGACGTTTGGCGACCTGTGGCGCTTTTGCCTTGGCCTGCCGGCGATTGCCTGGGCTGTGGCGTTGTTCGCTGCCTTCGAAGCGATGATTCTGACGTTGTTGCCGGTGTACTGCCTGCAACAGGGTTTTACCGCTGAGATCGCCTTGGCGATGGTCAGCACGGTGGTGGTGGGCGATGCGTTGCTGCAATTGCCCATTGGCGCGCTGGCCGACTACCTGCCGCGACGCACTCTGTTTCTGGCCTGTGCACTGCTGTTGCTGGCGTCGAGCCTGGCGGTGCCGTTATTGATGCACACCTTGCTGATCTGGCCGGTGTGGGTGCTGTTCGGCGCCAGTGCCGGCGGGTTGTTCACCTTGTCGCTGATTTTGATTGGCGAGCGCTACCGCGACGATGCGTTGGTGCGTGCCAACGCTCACGTGGCGCAGCTGTGGGGCATTGGCTGCCTGATCGGGCCGCTGGTGGCAGGAGCGGGCAGCCAGTGGATCAGCGGGCATGCGCTACCGCTGCTGATGGCCGCCGGGGCGCTGGGGTTGGTGGTGCTGTTGCTGCGCCAGGGGGCTTTCGGCGCTACGCAGCCGGCCTGACCTTTAAACGCGGCCAATGTGGGAGCTGGCTTGCCTGCGATGACGGTTTGTCAGCCAGCTGATTTGTTGTCTGGCACACCGCTATCGCGGGCAAGCCCGGCTCCCACAGGTGATCCGCAGAGGTTTTAGAGCATGCGTTCCAGGCCAACACTGGTGGCGAACCAAGCGTTGAACCGCCGCCACCAATTGCCCGGTTCGCGCGTCAGAGTGTGCATCTGGCTGTTGTCTTCTGTCACCCACACCACTTGGCCGTCCTGCAGTTTGGCCTCATAGCTCAACGCTGGCGCCATACCTTCCAGCGCCAGGTTGCGCACGTGTTCGGCCAGTTCGGGGCTGTCCACCAGTACGCCGACTTCGGTGTTCCACAGCACTGAGCGCGGGTCGAAATTGAATGAGCCGATAAACGACTTTTCTCGATCGAAAATCATCGCCTTGCTGTGCAGGCTGGAGTCCGAGCCGCGCCAGCTGCCATGCCGAAACAGGTGCGGGCCGCTGCTTGCGCTGGGGTCGCCCGGCTGCCGGCGCAGCTCATAGAGCTTTACTCCGTGCTCCAGCAGCGCCTTGCGATACGGCGCATAACCGCCGTGCACGGCCGGTACGTCGGTGGCTTCGAGGGCGTTGGTCAGCAGGCGCACCGAAACACCCGCATCGGCACGCCCTGTGAGGTAGACCAGCCCAGGTTGGCCCGGTACGAAGTAAGCCGAAATCATGATCAGCTCATGGCTGACACCCGCCAGCTCTGGCGCCAGCTGAGTGGTCAGCAACAGTCGGGGGTCGGGGTCGGCCTTGGCCAGTACCTTGCTCGGCGCGTCCCACAGCGCCTGGTTCCAGGCCCAGATCAACTCGCGGCGCCAGATGTCCATGCGGGGCTGGGTCTGGTAAGTGCGCAGGCGGTTATACAGCGCGTGGTTCTGCTGACGGGACTGAGCCAGGGAGGCTTCAAGGCGCCCGCGGGCGACGGCGAGGTCGACCTTGGAGGGTTTGTTCGAGACGAAGTCATCGATAGGCTTGCTCAAGGCGCTGTTCCAGTACTGGTCGAAGCTGTGACCCAATTGCTCGGCTACCGGCCCGACGCTGAGCATGTCGATGTCGGTGAAATTCAGGTTGGGTTCGGCGTCGAAATACTCGTCGCCCAGGTTGCGCCCGCCAACGATGGCCACGCTGTTATCGGCCAGCCACAGCTTGTTATGCATGCGCCGGTGTTGCAGCGACAGGTTGAATACACGGCCCATGGCGCGTGTAACGCCGGTGCTGCGCCCCAGGTGCAGCGGGTTGAACAGGCGTATCTGCACCTTGGGATGGGCGGCGAGGGTGGCGATGATCTGGTCGAGGCCATCGCTGGTGGTGTCGTCCAGCAGAATGCGTACGCGCACCCCGCGGTCGGCGGCCTTGAGCAGTTCGTCCACAAGCATGCGTGTGCTGATGCCGTCGTGCACGATGTAGTACTGCAAGTCGAGGCTGGTCTGGGCGTTGCGGATCAACTCGGCGCGGGCCATGAAGGCTTCACTGCTGTTGGGCAGCAAACGAAAGCCCGAGCGCCCTTGGTAGGGGGCGGCCTGGGCCTGGATCGAGCGACCGAACGAGGAGTCCTTCGCCGGCAGGGCATCGCTGGGGATGCGCGGGGTGTCGACCGTGGCGCAGCCGCCCAGGGCCAGGGCGGCCAGCAGGCAAAACGGTAAAAGCCGTCGAATCATCAAGGAAACTGCTTCCAGGTCAGGGCGGTTGTGGCATATGACGGCAATTGCTCGGGAAAGGTCAGTCCGCCGTCTCTTCCAGCATCTTGCCAGCGGCAGCACCTACCTTGCGCACGGCCTCTTCAATCTGCGCTGTTGGCTTGGCAGCGTAGTTCATGCGCAAGCAGTTACGGTACTTGCCGGAAGCGGAGAAGATACTGCCTACCGCCACCTGTACGCCTTGTTCCACCAGCACGCGGTTGAGCTTCAAGGTGTCGAAGCCCTCCGGCAGCTCGATCCATAACATAAAGCTGCCCTGGGGCCGGCTGGCACGCGTACCAGCGGGAAAATAACGGCTGACCCAATCCAGCATCAAGTCGCGATTACGTTGGTATTGGGTACGCATCCTGCGTAAATGCGGCTCGAAATGACCGCCTTTGAGGAATTCTGCAATGGCAATCTGCGGCTGTGTAGCCGTAGAACCGGTGCTGATGTATTTCATGTGCAGCACCCGTTCCAGATAGCGTCCCGGTGCGACCCAGCCAATGCGCAGACCGGGCGCCAGGGTTTTGGAGAACGAGCTGCACAGCAGCACACGCCCGTCTTCATCGAAGGATTTGATGGTGCGCGGGCGTGGGTAGCTGTAGGCCAGCTCGCCATACACATCGTCTTCGATAATCGCCACGTCAAAGCGCTGGGCCAGGGTCAGCAAGGCGCGTTTGCGCGCTTCCGGCATGATGTAGCCCAAGGGGTTGTTGCAGTTTGGGGTGAGCTGGATGACTTTGATCGGCCACTGTTCCAGCGCCAGTTCCAAGGCCTCCAGGCTGATGCCGGTGAGCGGGTCGGTGGGGATTTCCAGGGCTTTCATGCCCAGGCCCTTGAGGGTCTGCATGGCGCCGTGGAAGCTGGGCGAATCCACCGCGACGATATCGCCAGGCTCACAAATGGCGTGAATGCTGGCGGAGAGGGCTTCGTGGCAACCGGTGGTGATCACGATGTCTTCGGCGCTCAGTTGGCAACCGGAGTCCAATGACAACCGGGCGATTTGCTCACGCAGTTCCATACAGCCGAGGATATTGTCGTAATACAGCCCCGGCAGGTCTTGGCGCCGGCTGACACGGGCGAGGCTACGCAGCAGCGGCTTCAAGGTGGGCGACAATACATCCGGCATGCCCCGACCCATCTGTATGACGTCTTTGCGCGGCACCGCACGAATCAGTTCCAGCACCAGGTCCCACTGGGAGATTTCCACTGGCCGTTGGGCCGGGCGGCCAATCTCGGGCAGTGCCGGCAGTTCACGGCCCACCGGAACAAAATAGCCCGACTTGGGCTTGGGCATCGCAAGGCCGTTGTCTTCGAGCAACCGATACGCCTGCTGCACGGTGCTCAGGCTCACCCCATGTTCCACACTCAAGGCCCGCACCGAGGGCAGTCGATCGCCCGGACGATAGAAGCCCTGCTCAATGCGGGTGCCGAGCAATTCGGCGAGGTTGACGTAAAGAGTCATGGTGGTCGCTCCCGAGGGACCAGTACAGATAAAGGGAAAATACAGGATTCAGCTACGCATAGGGAGTATCTGTATGGATCTAATAA
Source organism: Pseudomonas sp. FSL W5-0203 (assembly GCF_001896155.1). Taxonomy (NCBI): domain Bacteria; kingdom Pseudomonadati; phylum Pseudomonadota; class Gammaproteobacteria; order Pseudomonadales; family Pseudomonadaceae; genus Pseudomonas; species Pseudomonas sp. FSL W5-0203. The sequence continues at coordinate 43,931 of NZ_MPOR01000007.1, read as the reverse complement.
AAGTTGGCTGAATCTGTAATGGTTCTGGCCGCCCGCGCATGCTGGTCACTCAAGGCAACAGGCCAATGAGGGGCAGTCAAATGAGCGGCATGAGCGATGTACGGCTGGCGTTACGCAGTCAGGAACTGGAAGCGGGGCAGGAGCAGGCGCTCACTGCCCCGGCGCCTGGCCGCTGGCATCTGTTCTGGCGCCGTCGCCATACGCGCAAGGCCCTGCTGGACCTGAGCCGCGAGCAGTTACGCGACATCGGGCTGACCGCCGAGCAGGCGCGCCGTGAGGGTTTGAAACCCTTCTGGCGCGATTGATCAGAGCAGTTCTTTGAGGCGGTGCCAGAGCATCCCCAGTGCCAGCAACGGCGAACGCAGGTGTTTGCCGCCGGGGAAGGTGATGTGTGGCACCTGAGCGAATAGATCGAAGCGCCCCTGTTGCTGGCCGCTGATGGCCTCGGCCAGCAGCTTGCCCGCCAGGTGCGTGGCGTTGAGGCCATGGCCGGCATAAGCCTGGGCGTAATACACGTTGGGTTGCTCGGCCAGGCGGCCAATCTGCGGCAGGCGGTTGGCGCCGATGCCGATCATGCCGCCCCATTGGTAGTCGATTTTCACGTCTGCCAATTGGGGGAATACCTGCAGCATCTTCGGCCGCATGTAGGCGCCGATGTCCTTGGGGTCTCGACCGGAGTAGTGGCAGGCGCCGCCGAACAACAGGCGACGGTCGGCGGACAGGCGGAAGTAATCCACCGTCACGCGCTGGTCACACACGGCCATGTTCTGCGGTAACAGGCTGGTGGCTTGCGCCTCGCTCAAGGGCTCGGTGGCAATGATGTAGCTGCCGGCGGGCAACACCTTGCCGCTCAGTTGCGGGTTGAGCCCGTTCAGGTAGGCGTTGCAGGCCAGTACCAGGGTCTTGGCGCGCACAGTGCCTTGGGCGGTGTGCACCTTGACCTCAGGGCCATAGTCGATACGGGTCACTTGGGATTGCTCGTACAGCGCCACGCCCAACTGCTGGGCAACGGCAGCCTCACCCAGTGCCAGGTTCAGCGGGTGCAGATGGCCGGAACCCATATCGATCATGCCGCCTACATAGCGCTCAGAGCCGATTACGGTGCCCATCTCGCTGGCTTGCAACAGGCGCACTTCGTGGCGGTAACCCAGGCTGCGCAGCTCTTCGGCATCCTCGGCCAGGCCCTGCAGGTCGCGGGGTTTATTGGCCAGGTCGCAGTAGCCCCAAGTCAGGTCACAGGGGATCTGGAAGCGCTCCACACGCTCGCGCACGATCTCCACGGCTTCCAGGCCCATCAGCTTCATTTGGCGCACGCCGTCGCTGCCGATCACCTGGGTGAACTGATCCAGCCCGTGGCCGACACCGCGAATCAACTGGCCGCCATTGCGCCCGCTGGCGCCCCAACCGATTTTGCGCGCCTCCAGCAACACCACGCGAAAGCCGCGCTCGGCCAATTCCAAGGCGGTGTTGAGCCCGGAGAACCCCCCGCCGATCACACAGACATCGGCGTTTACCTCACCGGTCAGCGTCGGGTAATCCGGTTGCGGCACGCTGCTGGCGGCGTAGTAGGAAGCGGTGTGCCGGGCGCTGGCGGTCATGGGGAACCTCCCTGTCTGGAAAATTTGACGCAGGATACAGTGGTCGCACGACGCTGTCTGCGCGGGGCGTTTTGCGTCAGAATCCACGTCTATTCGCCGTTCGGTATGGGTTTCGATGAGTTGCAACAGTCAGAAAATCAGCGCGCTGCGTCGCCAGATCCCTTCGTTCGAGTGCGTCCCCGGTTGCCACGACTGCTGTGGGCCGGTGACCACCTCGCCCGAGGAAATGTCGCGCCTGCCGCGCAAGACCGCTGCCGAGCAAGAGGCGGCGATGGACGAGCTGAACTGCGTGCACCTGGGGCCCAAGGGTTGCACGGTGTATGACGAGCGGCCGCTGATCTGTCGCCTGTTCGGCACCACCAAGACCTTGCCGTGCCCTAATGGCCGCCGGCCAGTGGAGCTGATTCATCCGCGGGTGGAGAAGCAGATTCATGAGTACATGGCGAGTACCCGGCAGGTGTTGGTCTAGCGGATGTACTCGGTTAAAACCAAGGGAGTAGGCAAGCCAGCTCCCACATTTGGCCGTGTTGTGTCAGTGGGTCAGTCAGGGATCGGCAGGTTCAGGCTTTCTTTCACCTCTTCCATCACGATATAGCTCTTGGATTCGCGCACATGGGGGAGTTTGAGCAGGATATCGCCCAGCAATTTGCGGTACGAAGCCATCTCCGAGATTCGCGCTTTCACCAGGTAGTCGAAATCACCCGACACTAGATGGCACTCCAGCACGTGAGGCAGTTTCAGCACGGCTCGGCGAAATTCTTCAAAGGTGTCACCCGACTTGTAATCCAGGCTGATCTCGACAAATACCAGCAAACTTCCCTTCAAATGCTGGGGATTGAGCCGTGCGTTGTAGCCCATGATGATCCCTTCGCGCTCCAGGCGCCGCACGCGCTCGGTGCAGGGCGTGGTGGACAGCCCGACCTTTTCCCCCAGCTCCGTGAACGAGATGCGCCCGTCGGTTTGCAGGATGCGCAGGATATTGCGGTCGATCTTGTCCAGCTCCCGTTTGGTCTGGGTGTTGGTACGCATAGGGGATACGCCTCTGTCAAAAGGGTTTTTGCCAAGAATTGTCGCCAAATATAGGCATTTATATAGTGAAATGCACTGTCGATTGTTTTTTACACTGCGCTCATCATTGCTCGAATAACACACGTCAGCGGCCAAGCCCGCGATGAGGATATAAAAATGCGCGTTCTGGTCTTGGGTAGCGGCGTCATTGGGGTGACCAGTGCCTATTATTTGGCGCGGGCCGGCTTTGATGTCGTGGTGGTTGATCGTCAGCCTGCCGCTGCCATGGAAACCAGTTTCGCCAACGCCGGCCAGGTCTCCCCTGGGTATGCTTCGCCCTGGGCCGCGCCGGGTGTGCCACTCAAGGCGATCAAGTGGCTGTTGCAACGCCACGCGCCGTTGGCAATCAAGGCCACTGCTGATATCGACCAATACCTGTGGATGGCGCAGATGCTGCGCAACTGCACGGCCAGCCGCTACGCGGTGAACAAGGAACGCATGGTGCGCCTGTCCGAGTACAGCCGCGACTGCCTCGACGAATTGCGCGCCGAGACCGGCATTGCCTACGAAGGGCGCAGCCTCGGGACTACCCAACTGTTCCGCACCCAGGCCCAGCTCGATGGCGCCGCCAAGGACATCGCCGTGCTGAAAGAGTCCGGCGTGCCATTCGAATTGCTCGACCGCGCCGGCATTGCCCGGGTTGAACCGGCTCTGGGCAGCGTCACCGATATCCTCGCGGGTGCCTTGCGCCTGCCCAACGACCAGACGGGCGATTGCCAGATATTCACCACGCGCCTGGTCGACATGTGCAAACAATTGGGCGTGGAATTCCGCTTCGAACAAGACATCCAGCGCCTGGACTACGCAGGCGACCGCATCAATGGTGTGCTGATCGACGGCAAGCTGGAAACCGCCGACCGCTATGTACTGGCCCTCGGCAGTTACTCGCCCAAGTTACTCAAGCCATTGGGCATCAAGGCGCCCGTGTACCCGCTCAAGGGCTACTCGCTGACCGTGCCGATCACTAACCCGGCAATGGCGCCGACCTCGACCATTCTCGATGAAACCTACAAAGTCGCGATCACCCGTTTCGACAACCGTATTCGCGTCGGTGGCATGGCTGAAATAGCCGGTTTTGACCTGTCGCTGAACCCGCGGCGACGTGAAACCCTGGAGATGATCGTCAACGACCTTTATCCTCAGGGCGGCGATCTGGCCCAAGCCAGTTTCTGGACCGGCCTGCGCCCGACCACCCCAGACGGCACGCCGATTGTGGGTGCCACGCCGTTCAAGAACCTGTTCCTGAATACAGGCCACGGTACCCTCGGTTGGACCATGGCCTGTGGTTCGGGTCGCTTGCTGGCCGACCTGATGGCGAAGAAAACGCCGCAGATCAGCGCCGCAGGCCTCGATATTTCCCGTTATGGCAACCACCAGGAGTCCGCACAACATGTCAATCCAGCGCCAGCTCACCAATGAGCGCATGAGCCAGATCGTTGTCCACAGCGGTACCGTGTACCTGGCAGGGCAGGTAGGCGACGACATGAGCGCCGGGATTGAACAGCAAACCCGTGAAACCCTGGTCAATATCGAGCGCTTGCTGGACTTGGCCGGTACTGACAAGTCCAGGTTGCTGTCGGTGACGATCTACCTGAAAGACATCGACGCCGACTTCGCCGGCATGAACGCGGTGTGGGACAAGTGGCTGCCCAAAGGCGTCGCCCCGGCCCGCGCCACTGTGCAAGCCAAGCTGTGCGAACCCGAGATTCTGGTAGAGCTGTCAGTCGTGGCTGCGCTGTCTTAACAATGATCCCTCTCCCGGTGCCGGCGTTGTTGGTCTGCACCGGTTTTTTTATTGACTTTGCTGCCTAGAAGCCTGCCGACATGCGTCCAGCCCGTGCCCTGATCGATCTCCAAGCCCTGCGCCATAACTACCAATTGGCCCGAGAAGTCACCGGGGCCAAGGCCCTCGCCGTGATCAAGGCCGATGCCTACGGCCATGGCGCGGTGCCCGTGGCCCAGGCACTGGAGGCGCAAGCCGACGGGTTCGCGGTGGCGTGCATCGAGGAAGCGCTGGAACTGCGCGCCGCCGGCATTCGTGCGCCGGTGTTGCTGCTGGAAGGTTTTTTCGAAGCCGACGAGTTGCCGCTGATCATCGAGCAGGATTTGTGGTGCGTGGTGCATTCGTTGTGGCAGTTGGAAGCCATCGAGCAAGCTCGTTTGAGCAAGCCGCTGACAGTGTGGCTGAAGCTGGACTCGGGCATGCACCGTGTGGGCCTGCACCCCAAGGATTACCAGGAAGCGTATCAGCGCCTGCTGGCGAGTGGCAAAGTGGCGAAAATCGTGCTGATGAGTCATTTTGCCCGCGCCGATGAGCTCGATTGCGTCAGCAGCAACGAACAAGTAACGGTGTTTGAGGCGGCGCGTCAGGGGCTGGCGGCTGAGGTCAGCCTGCGCAACTCACCGTCTGTATTGGGCTGGCCGAGCGTGTCCAGCGACTGGGTGCGCCCCGGTATCATGCTTTACGGCGCAACGCCCTTTGGCGAAGACCAGGCCATTGCGGCGCGCTTGCAGCCGGTGATGACCCTGGAGTCCAAAGTGATCTGCGTACGCGAATTGCCGGCCGGTGAGCCGGTGGGCTATGGCGCCAGGTTCGTCACGTCCAAGCCGATGCGCATCGGCGTGGTTGCCATGGGCTATGCCGACGGTTACCCGCGCCATGCGCCTACCGGCACACCGGTGCTGGTCGCTGGCCAGCGCAGCCGGCTGCTGGGGCGCGTGTCCATGGACATGCTGTGTGTCGACCTCACCGACTTGCCCCAGGCGGGCCTTGGTTCCACCGTAGAGCTGTGGGGCAAGCACATCCTCGCCAGCGATGTGGCCGTGGCCGCCGAGACCATCCCTTATCAGATTTTCTGCAATCTGCGCCGAGTGCCAAGGCTCTATAGCGGCGCTTAGCCGCCGGCAACGAACCGAGCACGCCGGGATTTAGGCCCAAGTGTTGTAAATACTGAACGCTGTCGCCATGATAACGCTCAATTACAACAAAGCCTGAATCCTAGGAGGCTCCTGCATTGGACGTCGGCGAACGACTGCAATCCATCCGTAAACTCAAAGGTCTTTCCCAGCGTGAGCTCGCCAAGCGTGCGGGCGTCACCAACAGCACCATTTCGATGATCGAGAAAAACAGCGTCAGCCCCTCGATCAGCTCCCTGCGCAAGGTGCTGGGCGGTATCCCCATGTCCATGGTCGAGTTCTTTTCCGAAGAAGTCCTCCAGGAAATACCGACGCAGATCGTCTATAAAGCCAATGAGCTGATCGACATCTCTGACGGTGCCGTCACCATGAAACTGGTGGGCCGGGCGCGCCCAAGCCGGGCCATCGCATTTCTCAATGAAATCTACCCTCCGGGTGCCGACACGGGCGAAGAAATGCTCACTCATGAAGGCGAAGAAACCGGAATTCTGGTGGAAGGGCGCCTGGAATTGGTGGTCGGCCTTGAAACTTTTGTGCTCGAAGCGGGCGATAGCTACTACTTTGAAAGCACCAGGCCTCATCGTTTTCGCAATCCGTTCGACGTGCCGGCGCGACTAATCAGCGCAGCCACACCCGCGAACTTTTAAGAATAGAGGCGCCCTGCCAGCGTTGCAGAGGTTCCCGCAGCTGTACACCGTGAGGCCGAATCTCCCTTTATTTAATAGGGTTGTTTCGGCCAGGCGGGCTAACCGTTATACTTTCGCCGCCTGCGAAACCGTGGCCGCAGGCGTGAATAGCCACCATTGAGGGTGAACGCGTGAACCTAATTATGAAAATGCTGGCTGCACCAGCAACCGTACTGGCCCTATGGGCTGTCAGCGCTCAAGCTGCGACCAATGATGACATTGCCAAGCGCCTGGAGCCTGTGGGCCAGGTTTGCGTCCAGGGCCAGGAATGCAAGGGCATGGAAGTTGCCGTGGCAGCCGGCGGCGGCGGCGCGAAAACCCCCGATGATATCATCGCCAAGCACTGTAACGCGTGCCACGGCAGCGGCCTTTTGGGTGCGCCAAAGATTGGCGACACCGCCGCATGGAAAGAGCGCGCCGACCATCAAGGTGGCCTCGATGGCATCCTGGCAAAGGCCATCACCGGTATCAACGCCATGCCGCCCAAAGGCACCTGCGCTGATTGCTCGGACGACGACCTCAAGGGTGCGATCAAGAAGATGTCCGGGCTGTAATCGGTCGATCTTCGTCAAAAATGCCGCTTACGAGCGGCTTTTTTGTGCCCGCGATTTGGTATTCAGGCTGTTCATTGCAGCAAAGACCCGGCAAGCTCGGTCCAACCCCTAATTCATGGAATGTTCGGGAGCAGTCGGATGGTGCAGTTGTGTTCAATCGAGCAAGCAGTTGACGACGTACTGGAGCGCCTGCCGGCGCATATTCACATGGGCATGCCGCTGGGGCTGGGCAAGCCCAACCTGTTCGTCAACGCGCTGTACCGGCGTATCGCAAAGTTGCCCGAACGGGCGCTGACGCTTTATACCGCGCTGAGCCTGGGTCGGCCTACGCAGGGTGATGGTCTTCAAAAGCGCTTTCTCGAACCCTTCATCGAACGGGTGTTTGGCGACTACCCCGAACTGGATTTCCTCGCGGACCTGCACAGGGGCAGCCTGCCGAAGAATATCCGTGTGCAGCAATTCTTCATGCAGCCCGGTAGCCTGCTCCACAGCGCCGCGGCGCAGCAGGATTACGTCAGCAGCAACTACAGCCATGCGGCCCGCGACATCAATGCCGCCGGCCTGAACCTGGTGGCGCAATTGGTTGCCAGTAGCAGCGAGCATCCCGACCGCCTGAGCCTGAGCTGCAACCCGGATATCACTCTCGACCTGCTGCCCATGATCGCCAAGCGCCGCGCGGCCGGGGAGACCATCCTGGTCGTCGGCCAGGTCCATAGCGATTTGCCCTACATGCCTGGCGATGCCGAGTTGGGCATGGATGAGTTCGACTACCTGCTGGATGAAAAAGACAGCACCACGTTGTTCTCCACCCCGAATATGCCGGTGGGCTTTCAGGATCATTTTATCGGCCTGCATGCCAGCACCCTGGTGCGTGATGGCGGTACGTTGCAGATTGGCATCGGCTCCATGGGCGATGCCCTGACGGCTGCCCTGCTGGCGCGCCAGGCCGACAACGAAGCCTATCGCCTGTTGCTCACCGACTTGGATGTGTACCAGTGGGCACCGTTGATCAGCCGCGAAGGCGGCGTTGAGCCGTTTGCCCGTGGCCTTTACGGTTGCAGCGAGATGTTCGTCAACGGCCTGCTGGTATTGGCCGATGCCGGGATCGTGCGGCGCAAGGTCTACCCGGATGTGGCGACCCAGATGCAGGCCAACGCGGACACCCTGGACGACGCGGCGCAACCTGATGGCGTGTCGATTCATGGCGGTTTCTTCCTGGGACCGCGCAGTTTTTACCAGCGCCTGCAGGAAATGACCCATGCCAAGCGCCAGGCATTCAACATGACCCGCATCAGCTACATCAACGAGCTGTACGGGCAGGAAGAACTCAAGCGCCTGCAGCGCCTGGATGCTCGGTTTATCAACAGCGCCATCATGGTCACCTTGCTCGGTGCTGGCGTGGCTGATCAGTTGGAAGACGGTCGCGTGCTCAGTGGTGTGGGCGGGCAATACAATTTCGTGGCCCAGGGGCATGCGCTGGAAGGTGCACGCTCAATCCTGATTTTGCGCAGCTGGCGTGAGTCGGCGGGTGAGGTCAGTTCCAATATTGTCTGGGAGTACGGCCACTGCACCATTCCCCGGCACCTGCGGGATATCGTCATTACCGAATACGGTATTGCCGACTTGCGCGGTCAGACGGATGCCAAGGTGATCGAAGCGTTGCTGAACATCACTGACTCAAGGTTCCAGCACGACTTGATTGAGCAGGCGCAAAAGGCCGGCAAACTGCCCAAGGATTTCCAGTTGGATCCGCGTTTTGCCGACAACACGCCAGAGCGGCTTCAGGCGATTCAGGCCAGGCATCGTCGCCTGTTCCCGGAATACCCCCTGGGCAGCGACTTCACGAATGAAGAGCGGGATTTGTTACGAGCGCTGAACTGGCTCAAGAGCAAATTCAAGCTCACGGAAATTCTGGAGTTGGGCAAGGCGGCACTCGACGCGCCGGAGCCGGAGGCGTTTCCCGAGCATTTGCAGCGGATGCGCTTGGATAAGCCGGAGGGCATCAAGGAAGACCTGTATCAACGCTTGCTGCTGGCCGGACTGCAGGCCACCGCCCACTGACAGCGCAACGCAAAAGCTAATGTGGGAGCTGGCTTGCCTGCGATGAGGGCCTGTCAGTCGACATCTCTGTCGACTGACACATCGCTATCGCAGGCAAGCCAGCTCCCACACAGTGATTACTCGATAAAGGTCACGACACCACCGGCCAGCGACTTCACCCGCGCCAGCGACTCAACCCGATAACCCTGTGCATCCAGTTCTGCACGCCCACCCTGGAACGACTTCTCGATCACAATGCCCAAACCGGCGACGGTCGCGCCGGCCTGCTTGATGATCGAGATCAGCGCCTGGGACGCCTTGCCGTTGGCCAAAAAGTCATCGATCACCAGCACGCGGTCGCTGCTGGTCAGGTGGCGCGGGGAGATCGCCACGGTGCTTTCGGTTTTCTTGGTGAAGGAATACACCGTGGCCGACAGCAGGTTTTCCGTGAGGGTCAACGACTGCTGCTTGCGGGCGAAGATCACCGGCACACCCAGGTTCAGCCCGGTCATGATCGCCGGGGCAATGCCCGACGCTTCGATGGTGACGATCTTGGTGATGCCCGAATCCTTGAACAGTGCGGCGAACTCGTCGCCGATCAGTTTCATCAGTGCCGGGTCGATCTGGTGGTTCAGAAAGGCGTCAACCTTGAGGACCTGATCGGAAAGCACGATGCCTTCTTCGCGAATTTTCTTGTGCAGTGCTTCCACGGAAAGCTTCCTCTAATGGCGCGTTGTGCGCCGAAAGTAGATTAAAAAGTAGTCGATTCTAGCGTTTTAACATCGCGCGTATGTCCGCCAAGGCGGTGTTGCCGCGAACGGCCTTCACCTCGGTGGGCGTGTCGTCATTGCCTTCCCAGGCCAGGTCGTCCGGCGGCAGTTCATCCAGGAACCGGCTGGGGGCACAATCGATGATTTCACCGTATTGCTTGCGCTTGGCGGCAAAGGTGAAGGCCAGGGTCTGGCGTGCGCGGGTAATACCCACGTAGGCCAGGCGGCGTTCTTCCTCGATGGTGTCGGCTTCGATGCTGGAGCGGTGCGGGAGGATTTCCTCTTCCATGCCCATGATGAACACGTAGGGAAATTCCAGCCCCTTGGAGGCATGCAAGGTCATCATCTGCACGCCTTCGGCACCGTCTTCCTCTTCTTGCTGGCGCTCGAGCATGTCGCGCAACACCAGCTTGCCGATGGCGTCCTCGACGGTCATCTCGCCGTCTTCGTCTTTTTCCAGGGTGTTCTTCAGCGCTTCAATCAGGAACCAGACGTTGCCCATGCGGTAATCCGCGGCCTTGTCGCTGGAACTGTTGGTGCGCAGCCAGTTTTCATAGTCGATGTCCATGACCATGCTGCGCAAGGCGCTGATCGGGTCTTCGCCGGCGCACTGCTCGCGCACCTTGTCCATGAAACGCTTGAAGCGCGACAGGCGATCGGTGAAGCGCGTATCCAGGTGTTCGCCCAGGCCGATTTCGTCGGTGGCGGCATACATGGAAATCTTGCGTTCGGTGGCGTAGTTACCGAGCTTTTCCAGGGTGGTGGAGCCGATTTCCCGGCGTGGCACGTTGATCACGCGCAGGAAGGCGTTGTCGTCGTCCGGGTTCACGATCAGCCGGAAGTAGGCCATCAGGTCTTTGACTTCCTGGCGTCCGAAAAAGCTGTTGCCGCCCGACAGGCGATACGGCACCTGGTGATGCTGCAATTTCAGCTCGATCAGCTTGGCCTGGTAGTTGCCGCGATACAGGATCGCAAAGTCGCTGTAGGGCCGGTCGGTGCGCAAGTGCAGGCTGAGGATTTCCACGGCCACGCGCTCGGCTTCGGCGTCTTCGTTGCGGCAGCGGATCACACGGATCTCGTCGCCATGGCCCATCTCGCTCCACAGTTGTTTTTCAAACTCGTGGGGGTTGTTGGAGATCAGCACGTTGGCGCAGCGCAGGATGCGGCTGGTGGAGCGGTAGTTCTGCTCCAGCATCACCACTTTCAAGGAGGGGTAGTCTTCCTTGAGCAGCATCAGGTTTTCCGGGCGGGCGCCGCGCCAAGCGTAGATCGACTGGTCGTCGTCGCCCACTACGGTGAACTGGTTGCGCGTACCGATCAGCAACTTCACCAGCAGGTATTGGCTGGCGTTGGTGTCCTGATATTCGTCCACCAGCAGGTAGCGCACCTTGTTTTGCCACTTCTCCAGAATGTCCTTGTGCTCTTGGAACAGCTTGACCGGCAGCAGGATCAGGTCGTCGAAGTCCACCGCGTTGAACGCCTTGAGCGTACGCTGATAGTGGGTGTAGACGATGGCGGCGGTCTGCTCCTTGGGGTTGCGTGCGGCCTCCAGGGCTTCGGCGGGCAGGATCAGGTCGTTTTTCCACGAGCCGATCATGTTCTTGATTTCGTCTACGCCGTCGTCGCCCGCGTATTCCTTCTGCATGATGTCGGTCATCAGGGCCTTGACGTCGGTCTCGTCGAAGATCGAGAAGCCGGGCTTGTAGCCCAGTCGCACATGCTCCTTGCGGATGATGTTCAGGCCCAGGTTGTGGAAGGTGCACACGGTGAGGCCGCGGCCTTCGCCGCCTTTGAGCAGGGTGCCGACCCGCTCTTTCATTTCCCGTGCCGCCTTGTTGGTGAAGGTCATGGCGACGATGTACTGGGCGCGGATGCCGCAGTTCTGGATCAAGTGCGCGATCTTGCGCGTGATCACGCTGGTCTTGCCGGAGCCTGCACCGGCGAGCACCAATAGAGGGCCGCCGACGTAGTTCACGGCTTCTTGCTGCCGGGGATTGAGTCGGGACATACGGAATTTTAGGGGTCGTTGTTCAAAAGGGCGGGCATTTTAACAGGCTGGAAAGATTCTGCTGCCATAGAACGACGGTGTGACGTACCACTCGATCTAAATTTGCCGGTTTTGCTACTTTGCCGCAGGATGTGGAGGAATATCCGAGACGATTATTTACAGTCTGCGTATTTGATAACACCTATCATTTGTCATCCTTTGTCATTGTCAGGCCGCACGTCATAATGGCACCGCTAATGAAATTTTGCAGAGTCTAGGGAGTTAGCGTGTCTACGCCTGTCGAACCCTTGCGTTTGCTGCTGCTGGCCGATGAGCCTGAGTGGGCAGCGTTGTTGCGCGAGTGCCTGGCGCCGATGGGCGAAGGGGCTGTGCTGATCAGTGCGCCCAACTGGGACTCGGTAAGCCGCCTGTTCGATGACGACCAGGGTGCTGTGTTATTGACCACGCCCAGCCTGCAGCCAGGCCCTGGCCGGTGCAGCCTGCCGTGTGTATTGCTGCTGGAGCAGGAGCCACTGGTGTCGCCGCTGGGTGTCAGCGATTGGTTGGTGCTGGAGGCATTGGACACCGACACATTGCGCCGCTGCCTGCGCCATGTGCGCGAGCGCGGCGTGCTGGAGAATACCTTGCAGCGCCTGGCCGAGCAGGACCCGCTCACCGGTATTGCCAACCGTCAGGGCTTCCAGACCTTGCTGGCTGCACGCTTGGCCGACAATGACGGCCGTGGCCTGGCCCTCGGTCATCTGGACCTGGACAATTTTCGTCATGCCAACGATGCTCTCGGCCATCAGGCGGGCGACCGGTTGATCCTGCAAGTGGTGTCGCGGCTCAAGAGCCAGCTCGAAGCCGGGGACCAACTGGCGCGCCTGGGCAGCGATGAGTTTGCCTTGTTGATCGATACCCGCCGGGCGCCTCAGCGCGCCGAGTGGATGGCTGAGCGCATCACCGAAGTGATGGCCGAGCCCTACTGGGTGGATGGTGAAAGCCTGTTGATCGGTTGCAGCCTGGGTATGGCCCATGCTCGAGCCCGCGCTGGCGCCGACCCGTTGATGTGGCACGCCCATATCGCCATGCAGCAGGCCAAAAGTACCCAGGGCTGCACCTTCCATATCTTCAATGAGCGCATCAACCGCAACGCCCGCAGCCTGGCCGACCTGGAAAGTGAACTGCGCCGGGCTTTGCGTCGCGATGAGTTGGAGCTGCATTACCAGCCGCGCCTGGACCTGGACGACGGTCATATCGTTGGCCTCGAAGCCCTGGTGCGCTGGCGTCACGGCGAGCGCGGCTTGTTGCCTCCCAGCGAGTTCGTGCCGCTGGCCGAACAGAGTGGCTTGATCGTGCCATTGGGCTACTGGGTGATCTCCCGAGCCCTGCGCGACATGCAAGACCTGCGTGAACGCGGCCTGCCGCCGCTGCACATGGCGGTCAACCTGTCGTTTCGCCAGTTCCAGGACAGTCAGTTGCTGTCTACCCTCAGCCGCCTGATTGCCGAGCGCGGCGTGGAAGCGCAATGGCTGGAGTTCGAATTGACCGAAACCGCCGTGATGCGCCGCAGCGACCTGGTCAAGCAGACCATGGACGCCCTTGGCCGGCTGGGTGTGCGGTTTTCCCTGGATGACTTCGGCACCGGTTTTTCGTCGTTTGTGCACCTCAACAGCCTGCCGATTGCCTTGTTGAAGATCGACAAGAGCTTTGTCGGCGGCATGGAAGAGCGCGAAGAAAACCGCAAGCTGGTGCACGCCATGATCAACCTGGCCCACAACCTCAACCTGGAAGTGGTCGCCGAAGGCGTGGAAACCCCTGAGCAACTTGAACTTTTGCGCTTGTTTGGGTGCGATCAGGTCCAGGGTTACCTGATCAGCAAGCCGTTGCCGTTGCCGGAGCTGGTGGAATATCTGCTGTTTGGTCAAAGCCAGCAGGCGCTGTTGGGCTAAGCCTTCAAAGTGGTTCAAATGTGGGAGCAGGCAAGCCAGCTCCCACATGGACCGCGTGCACTCGCTAGTCAGGCAGTGCCGCTTGGAAACCAACAGGAGCATCTGGCTCCTGCCGAATCATCCGCTTCATCTTCGCCTCAAACGCCCAGGTCAGGCTCACCGCCGCACACGCCAGGCCCAGTGCCAGGCCCCACCAGACGCCGGTGGGCCCCCAGCCCAGGGTGAACGCCATCAACCAGGCCGACGGTGCGCCAATCAGCCAATAGCAACCCAGCCCCACCAGGAAGGTGGTCTTGGCGTCCTTCAAACCCCGGATACAACCCATGGCGATGGTCTGCACACCGTCGAATAATTCGAACCAGGCGGCGACGGCCAGCAGGCTCACCGCCAGGACGATGACGTCATGGAACGCCGGGTCGTCATGGTCGAGGAACAGTCCGATCAGCGGGTCGGAAAACAGCCACAGTACCGCCGCAAACCCCAACATCACCATGGCCCCGAATCCTATGCCGACTCGCCCGGCCAGGCGTGCCATCAGCAACTGCCCGGCGCCGTAATGCTGGCCGATGCGCATGGTCACCGCGTAGGACATCCCCGCCGGCACCATGAAGGCCACCGAGACAATCTGCAGGGCGATCTGGTGCGCCGCCAACTGCGTGCTGCCCATGGTGCCCATGCACAACGCCGCAAAGGCAAACAACCCGACCTCTACCGCATAGGTGCCGCCAATCGGCAGGCCCAGGCGCCACAGCTCGCGCAGGTAATGGGTATTCAGGCGCAGCAGGCCGGTGCCCAGCGGGTAAGCGGCGTAGGCCCGGTTGCTGCGGATGTACCACATCAATGCCAGCGCCATGCCGTTGGCGACGATGGCAGTCACCAGGCCGATGCCCATCAGGCCCAGTTTCGGCAGGCCGAACATGCCTTCGATCAAGGCATGGTTGAGCAGGTAGTTGACCACGGTGCCGCACAGGCTGATCACCATCACCGGAGTGGCCTTGCCGATGGCGCTGGTAAAGCCGCGCAGAGCCATGAAGCTCAGGTAGCCGGGCAGGGCAAAGGGCAGGATCGTCAGAAATTGCCCGGCTGCTTGCACGTTGGTTTCGGTCTGGCCAAACATCAGCAGTACCGGCTTCAAGTTCCATAACAGCAACGCCGCCGCCAGCGCCATCAACCACGCCAGCCACAGCCCGGCCTGGGTCAGGCGGGTGGCGCCGTCGATATCGCCCGCGCCATGGCGAATGGCGACCAGGGTGCCCACGGCTGCGATCACGCCGATGCAGAAGATCGCCACGAACGAATAGCTCGCCGCGCCCAGGCCGCCGCCTGCCAAGGCCTCGGGGCTCAGGCGCGCCATCATCAGGGTGTCGGTCAGCACCATCAGCATGTGCGCCAACTGTGAGGCAATCAACGGCCCCGACAGCCGCAGAATGGCCCAGAGTTCGGTACGTGCCGGATGTTGCATGATCATCACACTCGAATAATCAGGAAGGTGGGGAAGGGTTGATTCTCGGCGCATTCAGCGCATTGCACAAAAGGATAAAAGCGATCGTTGGCATGATTAAAACTCATGCTTGAGCGATTCTGGTAGGGTTTCCAGATTGCGCAGTCGGAGCTTTCAGCATGTCTCGTCGTCTTCCTCCTCTTTATGCCTTGCGGGCATTTGAAGCCGCCTCCCGGCACCACTCCTTTACCCGCGCGGCTGCGGAGTTGTCGATTACCCAAAGTGCGATCAGCCGGCATATCCGTACGCTCGAAGATTATTTCGCCTGCCGATTGTTCCAGCGCAGCGGTCGCACATTGCAGCTCACGGAAGCGGCGCGGTTGTTGCTGCCTGGCGTACGGGAAGGCTTCGCTGCCCTGGAGCGTGCTTGCCATACCTTGAATGCCGAAGATGACATCCTGCGTATGAAGGCGCCGTCCACTTTGACCATGCGCTGGCTGCTGGCGCGGTTGAGTCGCTTCCGCGCATTGCAGCCAGGCAATGAGGTACAACTCACCAGTGCGTGGATGAGCATCGATGAAGTGGACTTTAACCAAGAGCCGTTCGACTGTGCGGTGTTGCTCAGCAACGGGCACTTTCCGGCGGACTGGGAGGCCAGTTATCTGTTTGCGGAAATGCTGATCCCGGTGGGAGCGCCGAATCTGTTGGACGACGGTCCCTGGGACGTGACGCGGCTGGCAACCGCCGAACTGCTGCACCCGACCCCGGACCGCCGCGACTGGCGTTACTGGCTGCAGCGCATGGGGTTGTCATCTCACGTTTCACTCAAGGGTGGGCAGGTGTTCGACACGCTCGAGCTGGGCATGATCGCTGCCGCCCGTGGCTATGGCGTCTCCATGGGTGACTTGCTGATGGTGGCCGAAGACGTGGCGCAGGGACGCTTGAGCCTGCCGTGGCCCACGGCGGTCGCCAGTGGGGAAAGCTACTACCTGGTGTGGCCGAAAACTCGCCCGGGCGGGGAGCGTTTGCGACGGCTGGCGGAATTTCTTCAGGGCGAAGTCAAGGCGATGGAATTGCCCCAGGTTGAACGCCTCGATTGAGTAGGGCCGGACCGGGTGTGCAATCGTTTGCGGGATACCCCTGTGATTCGCTCAAGTATTGCCAAATGCCGCCGAAGAAGGAGGTTGGAACCATCGTGCATCAACGTTTCCCACTAGATAATTTGCCGAGCAGCGCTATGAGATCAGGATGATCCTGGCCTCGGCCAGGAGCTGTCATGTCTCAACCTCGTGCCCGGATTGCCTCCCAGTTAGGCCTTGCACTCGCCGTGATTCTCGCTGTCGTCATCAGCGGCAGTACGGTCTTTGCCTTGCGTACCCTCGACTCCGCCAACCTCGCCACCCGCGAGGAACACCTGGCCAGCGAGGCGCGTCTGCTCGCCGACCAACTCAACACCTTCCACAGCACCTTGCGCGAAAGCACCCAGCGTTTGAGCGGGCTGTTTGAAAAGCGCTTCGGCGCCGGCTTGAGTGTACGTGCGGACCAGCCCGTGGCCGTGGCCGGCGTGCAGACGCCAAGCCTCTACCTGGGCAACGAGGTATTGAATAACAACTTCGAAGAGGTGGATGAGTTCAAGCAGATGTCCGGCGGCGTGGCCACGGTATTCGTGCGCAGCGGCGACGACTTTATCCGCGTCAGCACCTCCCTGACCAAGCAGGATGGCAATCGCGCCATTGGCACCGTGCTCGACCGTCAGGGCGCGGCCTACCAGCGCGTTGTGGGCGGCCAGACCTACATCGGCCGTGCCGTGTTGTTCGACCGCTCCTACATGACCCAATACAGCCCCGTGCGTGACAGCAGTGGCCAGGTCATCGCCGTGCTGTTCATCGGTTTCGATTACACCGATGCTCAGAACGCCCAGTTTGAAAACCTCAAGCGCTTCCGCATTGGCCAGACCGGCTCCCTCGCGCTGCTCGATGAGCAAAAGCACTGGCTGGTGCCGCCGGCTGGCGTGCAAGCGCCGGATCAGGCGATTGCCGTGATGCTCGACCTGGCGAAAAAGCCGGGCGCAGGCCGTTTCTGGAGCGACAAGAACGAAGATTTCTATAGCGTATCGGTGCCGTTCGAAGGCGGCCCTTGGGCGGTGGTAGCGAGCATGCCCAAGGCTGAGATTCGCGCAGTGACCTGGGAAGTCGGCATCCGCCTGGTGATCGGCAGTGTGTTGGCGATGTTGCTGGCAGTGGGCGCCACGGTGTGGCTGTTGCGCAGCAAGCTGGCGCCATTGAGCGAGCTGGTGCGCCAGGCCCAGGCGCTGGGCGCGGGCGATTTGAGTGCGCGCCTCAACGTTTCCAGCCATGACGAAATCGGCCAGTTGGCGCGCAGTTTCAACCAGATGGGTGAAGCGCTGTCGACCATGGTGTCGCATATCCGTACCGCGGCCGAACAGGTCAACAGCCGCGCACAGGCGTTGTCGGGCTTGTCCGGTGGAGCCTATGAAGGTATGGAGCAGCAGTCCGGTGAGATCACCAGCATGGCCGGCGCGGTGGAAGAGTTCAGTGCCACCTCGCTGAACATTGCCGACAACATGGGCAACACCGAGCGCCTGGCCCAAGAGAATGCCCAGCAAACTCGTATCGGCCGCACCTCGATGCAAGAAGCGTCATCGTCCCTGGAACATATCGCCACTGCGCTGAACAGCACCGCTGCAGTGATCAACACCCTGGGCCAGCGTTCCCAGGAAATCGGCGGGATCGTCGGCGTGATTACCGCCATCGCCGAACAGACCAACCTGCTGGCGCTCAACGCCGCCATCGAAGCCGCCCGCGCCGGTGAGCAAGGCCGTGGTTTTGCCGTGGTCGCCGACGAAGTGCGCAATTTGGCTTCGCGCACCCGCCAGGCCACCGATGAAATCTCCGGCATGATCCAGAGCATCCAGCAGGAAACCGGCAACGCCATCAGCACCATGGAACACGGCAATGCGCTGATGCAGGAAGGCTTGTCGCGCAACGCTGACGTGGCCTCGGCCCTGGCGCGTATCGACGAGCAAAGCCGCTCGGCCGGTCAGCAGTTCGCGGCGATCACCACCGCCACCCAGGAACAGAGCAGTACCGCGACCTTGCTCAGCAGCAACCTGCAGAGCATTGCGCTGGCCAACAGCGAGCAGCGTGAAGTGGTGTCCAACCTGGCGGTTACCGCCAAGGAGCTGGAGACCTTGGCGGCAGGTTTGCGACATGAGGTGGATCGGTTTCGCTGAAGCACCGCCAAACAAATTGTGGGAGGCTCAGCTGAGAGATGCTGGGCGGTATTGCAGGGCCTCCTTCAGATGATCACGGGTGATGGCGTCCATCTGGTCCAGGTCCGCCAAGGTGCGCGCCACCTTCAGCAGCCGATGGGCCGCCCGCAGTGACAGTGTCAGTCGCTCGCAGGCGGTCTCTAGCCAACCCTCGTCGACCTTTGGCAGCTTGCAGTGCTGGCGCAGCCCCGGCAGGTCCAGAAAAGCATTGGCACACCCCTGGCGTTGCTGTTGACGCTCGCGTGCTTCGGCTACCCGCACCGAGGCATCGGCCGTTGTATCGCCCGCCGGTTGAGTGGGGCTCAGCGCAGTGGCCTCCCGCGCGACGGTCAGGTGCAAATCAATCCGGTCCAGCAAAGGGCCGGATAGCTTGTTGCGATAACGCTGGATCTGCTCCGGCGTACACCGGCAACGCCCGCTGGGTTCGCCCATGTAGCCGCAGGGGCAGGGATTCATCGCCGCGACCAGTTGAAAGCGAGCCGGGAAGCGCACTCGGTCACGGGCGCGGGATATCACGATATGCCCCGACTCCAATGGCTCGCGCAGCACCTCCAGTACCTTGCGATCGAACTCTGGCAGCTCATCCAGGAACAGCACCCCGTGATGGGCCAGGGTGATTTCCCCCGGTTGTGGCTTCGAGCCGCCCCCCACCAGCGCCGGCCCGGATGCCGAGTGGTGTGGCTGACGGAACGGGCGGTTTGGCCAATGGCTCAGCGGTGCCAGGCTGACCACGGACTGGATCGCGGCCACTTCCAGCGCTTCCTGCTCGCTCAACGGCGGCAGCAAGCCCGGTAGCCGGCTGGCCAATAAAGTCTTGCCGGTGCCCGGTGGCCCGCTGAACAATAGGTTATGCGCGCCTGCCGCCGCGATCAGCAATGCTCGCTTGGCCGCGAGTTGGCCCTGCACTTCACGCAGGTCTGGGTAAGGCTTGTTCACGTACAGCAAACCGTCGGACCTGTAGGGCTCAATCGGCACATGCCCATTCAGGTGCGCCACCACTTGCAGCAGGTGGTCCACCGCAATCACCTTCAACCCCGATGCCAGGCACGCCTCTTCGGCGTTGGCGCGCGGCACTATCACGGTGCGCCCGGCCTTGCGCGCCGCCAGCGCGGCCGGCAATACCCCCTTCACCGCGCGCACCTCGCCGGACAGCGCCAATTCCCCAAGGCATTCCACGTCATCGAGCATCAGCGCCGGCACTTGCACACTGGCTGCCAGGATGCCCAGGGCAATCGCGAGATCAAAACGCCCGCCGTCCTTGGGCAGGTCGGCGGGCGCGAGGTTGAGCGTGATGCGCCGGGCCGGATATTGCAGCGCCGAGTTGAGGATGGCACTGCGCACGCGGTCCTTGCTTTCCTTCACTGCGGTTTCGGGCAAACCCACCAAGGTGAGAGACGGCAGGCCATTGGCCATATGCACTTCGACAGTGACGGCTGGGGCTTCCACACCGACCTGGGCGCGGCTGTGGACAATGGCGAGGGACATGCTCGTTCCTTGAATGGGAGGGCCGCTTCCTGCGGTTTTTTCAAGGGTAGACGAGGTGGGATGGAGCGGGGCGGGGGAGGTTTTACAGAACGTATCCGGGCGGCAACGCAAAACAAGTGTGGGAGCAGGCAAGCCAGCTCCCACAACAATCGCGTTCACTCAGCAGAAGGTGGCGTCAACCGGGCTTCAAGTTCAGCCACCTTCGCCTCCAGGCTCTCCAGCCGCGCACGTGTGCGGGCCAGCACCACCATCTGGCTGTCAAACTCTTCTCGGCTGACCAGGTCGAGCTTGCTGAAACCACTCTGTAGCAAAGCCTTGAACTGGCTTTCGATTTCATTGCGGGGCAGCGGCGTGTCGCCGCTGAACAGGCGAGAGGCGTGGCCGCTCAGGGCGTCTAGGAAGTCTTTGGGCGCGAGCATTGGACATATTCCGGAAAACAGTTGGCCGGCAGTGTATCACGCAGCGCCTATAGTCCTTTTCAGGCCCCGTTGCGCACGGTTTTCGCGCATTGGGGCGGGCGGCCTCGCACTGTTTTGATGCGCATTGCGGCCGCGCAGGCGCCCCGTAGGTGGGCACAAGCGGGTAAAGGATTGATTTCGGTGGTTTTTACGGAGCTGGCAAGGTTTCTGCTTAGACGATCATGACCCATGCACTGATGCAGTCGCTGTGACGAATGCAGTGCGCCGACGGATCCGGGGTACAGGGCTCGTCACCAGTGGTTCGCTGGCGTCGCGACGGCAAATGCCGAGGCGACGATGCGTTACAAAGCCAGGCACTGCGCTTAGACTTGAGACGGGTTTGTTTTCCTGGGGCAAGTCCACCAAATTCGGGAGAGAGTTTTCATGAAGCTAGTCACTGCCATCATCAAGCCGTTCAAGTTGGACGATGTTCGCGAGTCACTGTCCGAGATCGGCGTGCAGGGCATTACCGTTACTGAGGTCAAGGGCTTCGGTCGGCAGAAGGGTCATACCGAGCTGTATCGCGGCGCGGAATACGTGGTCGATTTCCTGCCGAAGGTGAAGATCGATGTCGCCATTGACGACAAGGATCTTGATCGGGTTATCGAGGCGATAACCAAGGCGGCCAACACCGGCAAGATCGGTGACGGCAAGATCTTCGTGGTCAATCTGGAACAGGCTATTCGCATCCGTACCGGCGAAACCGATACCGACGCAATCTAAGCCGCCAAACCCCAACGCCCCAGGAGAAAACAATATGACTCTGCGTAAATTCGCAGGGCTCGGAGCCCTGCTGTCCATCGTAATGCCAAGCCTGGCCATGGCGGCAGATGAAGTGGCTGCTCCAGTCCTCAATTCCGGCGACACCGCCTGGATGCTTACCGCCACCGCGCTGGTGCTGTTCATGACCATCCCTGGCCTGGCGCTGTTCTACGGCGGCATGGTCCGCTCCAAAAACATTCTGTCGGTGATGATGCAGTGTTTCGCCATCACTGGCCTGATCAGCATCCTCTGGGTCGTCTACGGCTACAGCATCGCGTTCGATACCACCGGTATGGAACAAGGCGTGGTCAACTTCAATTCCTTCTTCGGCGGCATGGGCAAGGCGTTCCTGGCGGGTGTCACCCCGGCCAGCATCACCGGGCCGGCGGCGCTGTTTCCGGAAGCCGTGTTCATCACCTTCCAGATGACCTTTGCCATCATTACCCCGGCGCTGATCGTCGGTGCTTTCGCTGAGCGTATGAAGTTCTCCGCAATGCTGATCTTCATGGCTATCTGGTTCACCCTGGTCTACGCGCCGATTGCGCACATGGTCTGGAGCGGCAACGGCGGCCTGATGTGGGACTGGGGCGTGCTGGACTTCGCTGGCGGCACCGTTGTGCACATCAACGCGGGTGTGGCTGGCCTGGTGGCGTGCATCGTGCTCGGCAAGCGCAAAGGCTTCCCGACCACCCCGATGGCACCGCATAACCTGGGCTATACCCTGGTGGGCGCGGCCATGCTGTGGATCGGCTGGTTTGGCTTCAACGCCGGTTCCGCCGCGGCGGCCAACGGCACCGCGGGCATGGCGATGCTGGTAACTCAAATCGCTACAGCAGCTGCGGCCCTGGGCTGGATGTTTGCCGAGTGGATCACCCACGGCAAGCCCAGCGCACTGGGTATCGCCTCGGGCGTGGTCGCCGGCCTCGTCGCCGTGACGCCAGCGGCGGGCACCGTGGGCCCGATGGGCGCCCTGGTGATTGGCCTGGTCGCCGGTGTGGTGTGCTTCTTCTGCGCGACCAGCCTCAAGCGCAAGCTGGGTTATGACGACTCCCTGGACGCTTTCGGCGTGCACGGTATCGGCGGCATTGTCGGTGCGATCCTTACCGGTGTGTTCGCTGCCCCGGCGCTGGGCGGCTTCGGCACCGTGACGGACATCGCAGCCCAAGTCTGGATCCAGTGCAAAGGCGTGGGCTTTACCGTGATCTACACGGCGATCGTGACCTACGTCATCCTCAAGGTGCTCGACATGGTCATGGGCCTGCGTGTCACCGAGGAAGAAGAGGCGGTTGGCCTCGACCTGGCGCAACATAACGAGCGCGGCTACAACTTGTAACCAGGCGAAAAAAACATGCCCGGCTTGCCGGGCATTTTTTTGCCTGGCGTTTGTCTGTGGCTAAAGGCGCATGGGTTTTTTATCGACTTTGTGATGGGATCCACACAGCACTTTTAAGGGTGCAAATGTCTTACAGGCATGAAGGCGTATTCGGCACTTTGTTTTTTCCCAGAGCGCGCTAGAATGCGCGCCGATGGGCGGAGAACTGTATGTGGCAACAGACCCTGATTACCCTGCGGGCCAAGCCCCGGGGCTTTCACTTGGTAACGGACGAGTTGCTTGCCGGCTTGCCTGAATTGAAGGCGTGCCGTGTGGGCCTGTTGCATTTGTGGCTGCAGCACACCTCGGCCTCGTTGACCGTCAACGAGAATGCCGACCCGGCGGTTCGCCGTGACTTCGAGCGTTTTTTCAACCTGCTGGTGCCACAAGGTCGCGCAGGGTTTGAACATAACGACGAAGGTCCGGATGATCTGCCGGCGCACTTCAAGGCCAGTCTGCTGGGCTGCCAGCTGAGTTTGCCGGTCAAGGCCGGCCGCTTGGCGATAGGGACCTGGCAAGGTGTTTATCTGGGCGAGCACCGTGATCATGGCGGTGCTCGTAAAGTCCTCGCCACCTTGCACGGTGAAGGGGCATAAGCCACTGGTGATTCAGTGGATGTTGATTTTTTTCCGGCAACCTCGACAGAGGGTGAAGCTGGGCTATAACTAATCTGCTTTTCGCAAGTCATGAGGTAGAACATGAGCGACGATGATCTGGAACAAGACGACCTCGAAGTAGGTGATGAAGACGACACCGAAGACGGTCTTGAAGTTGCGGCCGAAGACGTTGCTGAGGACGTCGATGACAGTGTTGGCGATGACGCGGCTCCCAAAGCCAAAGGCAAAGCCAAGGCGGCTGTGTCGGTAGACGAGTTGCCGAGCGTTGAAGCCAAGAACAAAGAGCGCGATGCCCTGGCCCGTGCGATGGAAGAATTCCTCGCTAAAGGCGGCAAAGTGCAGGAAGTCGAGGCCAACGTGGTGGCTGATCCACCGAAGAAGCCGGATAACAAGTACGGAAGCCGACCTATCTGAGGTCTGCCTCCTGCTTGTAAGAAAAAGCCCGCCGTCGCTGCGGGCTTTTTCATGCCTGCCATTTACCAGTTCGCTGCAATACCTTGTGGGAGCCGGCTTGCCTGCGATAGCGGTGTATCTGCGAGCCCTGTGTTGATTGGCCCACCGCTATCGCAGGCAAGCCAGCTCCCACATTGGGGGGCAGTGTTAACCCCAGCGACTCAGCAAGGGCGGCAACTCCGTCAGGCTGCGAATCTGCGCATCCGGGCGCTTGTCACCCTCCCAGGCCTTGCCCGTGGGGTTGAACCACACTGCCCGCAGTCCCGCCTGCTGCGCGCCGGCGATGTCATCCCCAGGATGATCGCCCACATGCACTGCCGCGCTGGCGTCCACACCGCCACGTTGCAGTGCTTCATGAAACAGCCGTGCGTCCGGCTTGGCGATGCCGATATCTTCAGCGCGCAGGGCAAAGTGAAAGTAGTCCGCCAGGCCCACACGCTGCACATCGGCATTGCCATTGGTGATCACGCCGAGCAGGAAGTGCTGGCGCAGCGCCTTGAGCATCGGCTCGGCTTCCGGAAACACGGTGAGTTGGTGGCGTGCGTGGATGAACGCTTCGAAGCAGACATCCGCCATCTCTGTGGCCTCAGGTTGGGGATAACCGGCCTCCTCGAACGCATGCATCAACACGCGGTGGCGCAGCAGGCTGATACGGTGTTTGAGTTCGGGATGACGCTGCAGCACCTGCTGGCGCAGGCTGGCAAAATGCTCAAGGGGCAGGTCGCCGACCTTGGACGCGTGGGTCGCCAGCCATTCACGCATCGACGCTTCGGCGCTGATGATGACAGGTACGTTGTCCCAGAGGGTGTCGTCCAGGTCGAAGGTGATCAGCTTGATACTCATGAGTCGCCGCCCTTGATGCGTTTGGCCCGTGGATGGGCGCTGTCGTACACCGTTGCCAGGTGCTGGAAGTCGAGGTGGGTGTAGATTTGCGTGGTCTTGATATCCGAGTGCCCGAGCAGCTCCTGTACGGCGCGCAGGTCCTGGGAGGATTCGAGCAGGTGGCTGGCAAAGGAATGACGCAACATGTGCGGGTGCAGATTCTGCCCCAGCTCGCGCTCGCCGGCAGCCTTGACCCGCAGCTGAATCGCCCGCGGCCCCAGGCGCCGGCCTTGCTGGCTGACAAACACGGCATCGTCTGCCGGGTTGGTCAGAAGGCGTAGCGGCAGCCATAGCTGCAAGGCTTCGCGGGCTTTCCTGCCCACGGGCAGTACGCGCGTCTTGCTGCCTTTGCCGAGCACTTGCACCAGGCCATCGGCGAGGTCCAACTGGTCGAGGTTCAGGCCCGTCAACTCCGACAGGCGCAGGCCCGAGGAATAGAACAGCTCGAGGATTGCCTGGTCGCGATGGGCCAGGAAGTCATCCTCGACGGCACCGTCGAGCAATTGCAGGGCGCGGTCTGTGTCCAGGGTCTTGGGCAGGCGCCGTTCGCCTTTGGGCGGTGACAGGCCATTGGCCGGGTCGTGGTCGCACAGCCCTTCGCGATTGAGGTAGTGATAGAGGCCGCGCACCGCCGACAGCAGGCGAGACAGGCTGCGGGAAGATTGGCCCTGCTGGTGCAACCGGGCAATCAGGCTACGCAGGGCCTGGATGTCCAGAGCCTTCCAGCTGCTGACGTGCTGCTTTTCACAATAGGCCAGGACCTTGTTCAAGTCCCGCCGATAAGCTTCCAGCGTGTGGGACGACACCTGGCGCTCATTGCGCAGGTGAGCGCAGTAAGCGTCCAGTTGCCGCTCCATGATCAGCGCACCGCGCGCAGGGTGGTGGTGTGGCGTGGCAGGACGCGGCCCAGCACTTCGGCGATATAGGTCAGGAACAACGTGCCCACCGAGCTTTTGTAGTGCGCCGGGTCGCGGCTGGCGATGGCCAGTACCCCGTGCAAGCCTTGATGGCTGAGGGCGATGACGGCCGTAGAGCCGATCTGCTTGCGCTGTTCGGCGCCAAACAGGAAGTCCAGCTCATGCTCGCGCAAGGTGCCGCTGACGGTCTTGCCTTCGGACAGCAGGCCGCCGATGGCCGTCTGCGCTTCGCCACCTGTGACCCAGCGGCCCACCGGCATCGGGTTGTCGCTGAACAGGATCAGGCTGACGAAGGGCACCTGGAAATCCTCACGCAGGCTGTCTTCCACGGCGATCACCGTTTCTTCCAGGCTGGTGGCATCCATCAGGGTCAGAATCAGGCGGCGGGTCTTGTCGAACAAGCGGTCGTTGTCGCGGGCCACGTCCATCAGATGCGAGAGCCGGTGGCGCATTTCAATATTACGCTCGCGCAGGATCTTCATCTGCCGCTCCACCAGCGATACGGTATCGCCGCGCTGGTGAGGGATGCGCAGGGCCGGCAGCAGTTCTTCGTGCTCGACGAAGAAGTCCGGGTTAGCCTCAAGGTACGCCGCGACAGCAGCGGCCTCCAGGCTTTCACTCGGGGTAGCGTGTGCGGGTACTTGAGGCTTATCGGTCATTAGCTTGGCTCACTCATAGACGGACCTGTCCTTCGTATACGCGCGAGGCCGGCCCGGTCATCATCACCGGGTGGCCAGGGCCTGCCCATTCGATGGACAAACGTCCGCCGGGCAGGTCGATCAACAGCGGCGAATCCATCCACCCCTGGCTGATCGCAGCCACGGCAGCGGCGCAAGCACCGGTGCCGCAAGCCTGGGTTTCGCCGACGCCGCGTTCCCATACGCGCAATTGCGCACGGTTGCGGTCGATCACCTGCAGGAAGCCCACATTGGCCCTTGCCGGAAAGCGCGGGTGATGTTCGATCTTCGGCCCCAGTTCGTGCACGGGGGCGTTATTGATGTCGGTGACCCGCAGCACTGCATGAGGGTTGCCCATGGACACGGCGGCGATGTCGACGGTCTTGCCGTCTACATCCAGTGCATAACTGGTGGCCTGCTCGCTGGCCTGGAACGGAATATCCGCCGGCACCAGGCGTGGGGCGCCCATGTTGACGCTGATCTGGCCATCGTTGCGGATGTCCAGTTCGATCACGCCGCCTTTGGTTTCGACGCGAATCTGGCGTTTGGCAGTCAGGCGTTTGTCGAGCACAAAGCGCGCAAAGCAGCGCGCGCCGTTGCCGCACTGTTCCACTTCGGAACCGTCGGAGTTGAAGATCCGGTAGCGGAAATCCACCTCCGGGTTGCTCGGCGCCTCGACCAGCAGCAACTGGTCGAAACCGATGCCGGTGTGGCGATCACCCCACTGTTTGGCGTGCTTGGGCAGGATGTGCGCGTGCTGGCTGACCAGGTCGAGGACCATGAAATCATTACCCAACCCGTGCATCTTGGTAAAACGCAGCAGCATGGCTTACTCCGGCAGCAGGCTTTCGCCAGCATACAACTCGGCTACCGTCTCGCGGCGACGCACTTCAAATGCTTGATCACCGTCCACCAGCACCTCGGCGGTACGCCCGCGGGTGTTGTAGTTGGAACTCATGACAAACCCGTAGGCACCGGCCGAATGCACGGCCAGCAGATCACCTTCCTCAAGCGCCAACTCACGATCCTTGGCGAGGAAGTCGCCGGTCTCGCAGATGGGCCCGACGATGTCATAGGCGCGGGCTTCGCTTGTGCGCGGCGTCACGGCGGTGACATCCATCCAGGCCTGGTACAGCGCCGGGCGGATCAGGTCGTTCATCGCCGCATCGACGATGGCGAAATCCTTGTGTTCGGTATGCTTGAGGTACTCGACCTGGGTCAGCAACACGCCAGCGTTGGCGACGATGTAGCGGCCCGGCTCGAACATCAGCGTCAGGTCGCGGCCTTCGATGCGTTCGCGCACGGCCTGGATATAGTCGGCAATCAGTGGCGGCTCTTCATCGCGATAACGCACGCCCACGCCACCACCGAGGTCGATGTGGTGCAGGTAGATGCCGCACTCGCCCAGGCGGTCGATCAAGGCCAGCAGGCGGTCGAGGGCATCCAGGAACGGTGGCAGGGTGGTCAGTTGCGAGCCGATATGGCAGTCGACGCCCAGCACTTCCAGGTTCGGCAGTTGGGCTGCGCGGATGTACACGTCCTCGGCGTCGGCGATGGCAATGCCGAACTTGTTCTCTTTGAGACCGGTGGAGATGTACGGGTGGGTGCCGGCGTCGACATCCGGGTTGACGCGCAGGGAGATCGGCGCGCGAACGCCCATTTCGGCGGCAACGACTTGCAGGCGCTCCAGTTCGTCGGTGGATTCGACGTTGAAGCAATGCACGCCGACTTCCAGGGCGCGGCGCATGTCTTCGCGGCTCTTGCCGACGCCGGAGAAGACGATTTTGTCCGCCTGGCCACCGGCGGCCAGTACGCGTTCCAGCTCGCCACGGGACACGATGTCAAAACCAGCGCCAAGACGCGCCAGGACATTGAGTACACCCAGGTTGGAGTTGGCCTTGACTGCGTAGCACACCAGGTGCGGCACGCCGTCGAGGGCGTCGGTGAACGAGCGGTATTGGGCTTCGATATGCGCACGCGAGTACACATAGGTCGGGGTGCCGAAGCGCTGGGCAATCGCGGACAAGGCCACGCCTTCCGCGAACAGCTCGCCGTCCCGGTAGTTAAAAGCGTCCATAAGTTTCCCTTAACTTAGTAGGTGTCGTGCTTATGGGCTTTTGACGGCTTTTGCGACGATTGCGCCTGTTCGTTTGGATCTTTGCTGTCATCCGGCAGGTACAACGGGCCTTTCTGGCCACAGGCACTAACGAGGCAAGCGACCGCGACGAGCGCAGCAAGGGAAGAGATCAGGCGCTTCATGGCGAAATCCTTGAATATGCATTAATTGCGCCCGAGTATACCGACCACCCGCCAGCTTGCCTATGCGCCGCAACACCCGTCCGGCGGGGGTTTGCCGAGACAGTAGGGAAGCAGGCTACGATGCCTGGGGATATTTCGTACCGTCATCCGTGATCAAATCAGTATCCTTTGCAATCGGCGAGGCTCGCCCGTATCGTGCGGCGCTTGAGCAAAACCAGACACTTTTGAGGTTGCCACAATGAGTTTGACCGAAGCCCGTTTTCACGACCTGGTGGATGCCACCCAGGAGAAGCTGGAAGATATTTTCGACGACAGCGACCTGGATGTGGATCTGGAAAACTCGGCCGGTGTGCTGACCGTCAAGTTCGAGACTGGCCCGCAATTGATCTTCAGTCGCCAGGAGCCTCTGCGTCAGCTGTGGCTGGCGGCGCGCTCCGGTGGCGTTCACTTCGACTACGATGAAGAAAGCGGCAAATGGCAGTGCGACAAGAGTGAAGAGTTGCTGGGTGAGATGCTCACCCGACTGGTCCAGGAATACACCGGCGTCGAGCTGGATTTCGACGAGGTCTGATGGTGAGTGAGCCTGCAACCGTACGCCCGCCCAAGCCGCTGTTTAGCAATGTCAGCCCGGCAGTGCCGTCACCTTGTATCAGTTTGTGTCGCCTGGACGAGCAGAAAGTCTGCCTGGGCTGCTTCCGCCACGTGGAAGACATCCGGGAATGGCGCTCTGCCGACGATGCGCGGCGCCGGGTGATCTGCGCCGAGGCTGAACAGCGCAAGGCGAGCGCCTGACGGCGTCTTGTTTATTTGTGTCGCTGTGGTAGTGTCCGGATACACCTCCATTCATCGAGGTCCGTGAGAACCCCGCCTTTTCCTGGCGGGGTTTTGCTTTTTTGTGCAGAAAAAAGGAGTCTGCCTGAATCATGACCACCGCACCGTCCATCATTCTTACCCGTCTTGACGTGCAGCGTCTGGAGCAACTGATCGACCGCTTGGGCGACGAGTTTCCCGGCGCCCGAGCGTTGCAAGCCGAACTCGACCGCGCCGAAGACGTGGTTGGTCACGATGAAGTGCCTGCGGGTGTCGTGACCATGAACTCCAGCGTGCATTGCCGTGAGCAAAGCAGCGGCAAGGACTATCACCTGACGCTGGTCTACCCCAAGCACGCGAACGCCGACGAAGGCAAGATTTCGATCATGGCACCCGTGGGCAGCGCATTGCTCGGCCTGCAAGTGGGCCAGCACATCGACTGGCCGGCGCCAGGCGGCAAGACCTTGAAGCTGGAATTGCTCAGCGTCGAAGGCCAGCCCAAAGATGGCGGCGCCTTCCCGCTCTAAACCTGATTCAAGGCCGCATTGAGTGACTGTTCCAGTTCGGCTTTATAGCGCAGGTACAGATTGCTTGGGCTTTGCACATCACCGAGCAGCCCCGACAGATCCAGATCAGTGATATAGCAGCGGTAACGCTCGGTTTCCCGACGTTGCCCGACGATCTCCCGGGCGACCACCGTAAACAGCTGGTCGCCAAATTCCAGTTCGCAAAACTCCCGCTGATTGCAGTACAGGGTGATCCCTACGTGGCCTGGCGTGCCTTTGCCGATAATGGCCTGCACGTCATAAAACGCCTTGTTGGCCGGGTCTTGCGGGGCCGGCCTTGGCTCAACGCCCCGCGCACGGCCGCTGCCCGATGGCAACAGTTGGTAATACAGGATCTGTATCTCGCCCGCGGGTTGCTGGGTGTCCAGGGACGATAGTGCTTCGCGGCGATACAGGATCGATTGCAAAAAGCGCTGCAACGGCGCCAACAGGCTTTGCTCATCATGAAATGGCAAGCGCTGTTGCCAGAGCGCGTTGAATTCGTCGAGCACGTAGACGTCGGCGAAGCCTTCATTAACGCGGTAGAACACCTGCACACACTCGGCTTGGCCCATGGGCAGCAGCAGCGCCAGGTCGTGGTCTTCCAAGGCCATGGCGTCCAGGTGCCACGGGCTATAGCTGACCAGCTCCTCGCTGAGGTAGGCGATCAGCGCGTCCTGGGTCGGCAGTGACACATGGGTGGCCTGGCCCGGTACCAGTTCCATGACGTGATAATGCTGCTGCACCTGGAGCAGGTAGCGATGATTGCCCTGGCCGAGCAGCAGATGCTGCGCGGTGTCGAATACCTCTTCCACCCGCTGGGCAATGAACTGTGCCCGGTTGTGGCAAAAACAACGCACTCGCAGGCGTGGCAGATGGTTCGAGGGCAGTTGGTTGAGGTAGTCGCGCAGGCAGTCGAGCAGGGCGTGGGGGCCGTCATAGCGGCTGACCATCACTTCGTTCCAGCTGTTGAGCGTGACCTGGTCCAGGGTCAGCACCAGATTGTCGCGCACGCCGGCATAGCTCAGGGAGTCGGTGCGCTCTGTGGTCATCAGGATATTCAGGTCGCGATGATGTTTGAGCGGGTCAACCCCAACGTTGATCAAAAGCAGCACCTCTTCCGGCACTGCCGGGCGCAGCAAGCGGCTCTCATCGACACTGGACAGGGGCAGGGCGATGGTCTGTTGCAGGCTGCCCAATAGGTTGAACAGCTCGAACTCGGTCATGTCGCTGGTGCCGGGGTGCAGCGCCAGGCGGGTGCTGCTGTCGATCACGCCGTTGCGATGGCACCAGGTGAGCATTTCCAGCAGGTCGCGGCTGCGTTTGATCGGGGCGAAGTGTTCCCACTCCAGAGCGGTAAGGTTGCCGTTATACAGGCCCCAATGGTGCTGGCCCGGCTCCTTGCGGTTGGGCGACTGCACCAGGGTCAAAGTGTCTTCGGCCAGGTCCGGGGCGATGCCGGGGTTGATGAACTCGACCTTGCCGGCCTTGCGCTCGAACGCCGCATACAAGCGGCGGCCCAGTACATTGAGTTCGCGTTTATTGACCGCGCTGGCGGTGTGTTCGCTGCGGGTGAACTGGGTGAGGAAGCGGTAGCTGTAGTTCAACTCATTGACCAGAGCACGGCGCTCGGAGGCGACCTGGCGCACTTTCCATTGGCTGCGGCTGTCCAGCAGGGCCAGTTGGCGCGTGTCCCAGCCCCACTCATGCGCCAGGCGTTCCAGCAGCTGCCGTTGCCAACCGGCGGTGCGCTGGCCGGCGCTGAGCTTGCGGTTGACCTTCAGGTACAGGCTGCGGCGCACCAGTTCCAGGCGCTCCAGCTCGTTGCGGGCCTTGAGGTATTCCTCGATGCGGCGGTAGACCATGATGTACGGGTCCAGCTCATCCAGGTCTACCTGATGGCTGAACACCGCCTGTTTGAAGCGCAGGCTCAGGCATTGCACCTTCGGGTGTTCGCTGGCGTAGACCTCGGTCAGCAGCAGCTTGAGCACCGATTTATAGGGCGACTCGATGCCCTTGAACAGTTGCCACAGCCCGGCGCCAATAAACTCCCCCGGAGGAATATGAGCCAGATGGCCGAGGTCGAGGGTTTCATCGGCGCGGATAAAGCGCTTGGACACCAGGGCGTGAGTAAATTCGGCGTAGCGGTTTTCTTCGTAGACCGGCACCAGCCACCAGATGGGCGTGCGCCCGGCCAGCCAGATCGCGGTGCGATAGAACTCATCCAGCAGCAGGTAGTGCTGGGTGGTGCCGCAGTCGTCGGAACTCAGTGGCGTATCGCGATCACCCAACACAAAGCGCGTCGGGTCGATCAGGAAGAAATGCGCCTCGGCGCCCATGCTCAAGGCCCAGGTTTCCAGCAGTTGGCACTTTTTGCGCAGCTCGGCCAGCTCGGTCTCGCTCAGGTCGCGAGCGTGGCATACCCACACGTCCATATCGCTTTGATCGGCCTGCGCCAGCGTGCCAAGGCTGCCCATCAGGAACAAACCGTGGATCGGCGTAGGCGGGTTGCCATGGCGCGGTTTATAGGAGAACGAGCGGGTCAGGCGTTGGGCATCGGCCAAGGCCTGGGCGTCCGGTTCGAAATTCGACAGGCCAGCCGGTGTGTTACTGGAGACATAGCCCGGCAACAGCGGATGATTGACGTGGAAAAACAGCGGCAACAAAGCCAGCACGCTTTGCTGGCGTGGCGTCAGCCCCTCGACGGCCCGGGCCATGCGGCCTTGATTGAGGGTCATGAAACGCGCGCGCAGTTGGGTCAGCACCTTACGGTCGATGCCTTCGTCCAGATCGGGGCGGATTTCATGGGTGCGGGTCATGTCGAACTCGGTGGCTCGCAGCCCGACGCGGGCGGCCATGCAGGAGTTTACAGACAGTAGCGTAGGAGTTTTAGAGGGAAGTGGCTTTTTGGCGTCAGAATTTCGTATGCCGCGCAGCACCACCCGCGGAATCCGCAGGCGGCGGACTCCATGGGCGGTATCAAGTATCAGGCGGCTTCTTTGGTGTTGGCAGTGGTCAGGATGGTCAGCAGGGTTTGGGCTTGCTCGGCAGCGTCCCGGCCAAGGCTCGTCAGGTAGCCCCCGTCCGGTTGGTCAATCAGCCCTTTGGCATGGAGGCGCTTGGCAGCGGCGATGGCAGTAGGGGCGGCAGTCTGATGGACTTTCAAGCCTTCCTTGGTGCTGTCCAAGGGGAAGAGTACAAGGATTTCCAGTTCGGCAACCAACTCAGGGGTATACGACATAAGGACTCCAGACTTTCTAAAATTTATTAGAGGCTAGCAGGCCATAAGGTGAACGCACTTTGCCGAACTGTCCAGCGTGTTGCTGCGTGCCGGGGTTATTCCTTTTCCGGCGGCAGCTCGGGCAGTGCCCGCAGTGCCGTTTCATACCACTCGGTATTGAAGGCGCGGTCATCTTCGAGCATGGCGTCGATCTCGAACGCCAGCACGTGAGCCATCAGATTCAGGATATCTTCGCGCTCGTAACCCACCAGGGTCAGTTTGTTGAACGTAGCCTTGGCCGCTGGCGGGTTATCGCTCTCGATCTGGTTCTCGATGGCTTCGATCAGCGTGGTCTCGGTGAATTCTTCTTCGTCGTTGTCGATATCGGTCGGCTCGCTCATGGCAGGCTCCTCAAGGAAAGGGCGTCAGTCTACCCCCATTCAGGTGGGTGATGCTGCTGGTCAGGGTGCCCTCGAGGATCTATAACTCTTGCAGCCAACCCCACACCCGGCCTGGAGGCTTTGCGATGCTCAAGCTTTACGGATTTTCGGTCAGCAACTACTACAACATGGTCAAGCTGGCGCTATTGGAGAAAGGACTGCCCTTCGAAGAGGTGCCTTTTTATGCTGGGCAAACTCCCGAAGCCTTGGCGGTAAGCCCCCGCGGCAAAGTGCCGGTGCTGGGTGTGAAGCAGGGGTTCATCAACGAAACCAGCGTCATTCTCGAATACCTCGAACAGACCCAGGAAGGTCCGGCGCTGTTGCCCGCCGACCCGTTTGCGCGGGCTCAGGTGCTGGCGCTGTGCCGTGAGATCGAGCTGTACATCGAACTGCCTGCGCGGGCGTGTTTCGCCGAGGCTTTTTTCGGCATGGCGGTGCCGGAGGCGATCAAGGAGAAGTCCAGGGCCGAGCTGTTGCTTGGGATGGGTACGTTAGGTCGGCACGGTCAGTTTGCGCCTTATGTGGCAGGTGAGAGCTTCACCCTTGCGGACCTGTATTTCATGTACAGCCTGAACCTGGCCTGCGGTGTGGGCGAGAAGCTGTTTGGGCTGGACCTGCTGGAGCAGTTGCCGAAGGCGAAAGCCTTGTTGGCGCGCCTGAATGGGATGCCCAATGCGCAGAAGATAGAGGCGGACAGGCAGGCGGCGATGCCGGCATTCATGGCGATGATTGCGGCCAAGAAATAACCAATGTGGGAGGGGGCTTGCTCCCGAAGGCGGTGGGTCAGCTAAGATTTTCTTGTCTGATACACCGTCTTCGGGAGCAAGCCCCCTCCCACAATTTTAGCGGCTGGCGAGCAATTGCTGGCCGCGCACGACCGCCGCCTTGACCTGTGCCGGCGCAGTGCCGCCCACATGATTACGGGCATTCACCGAGCCTTCCAGGGTCAGCACGGCAAACACATCCTGCTCGATCTGGTCGCTGAACTGGCGCAGTTCTTCCAGGCTCATTTCCGCCAAGTCCTTGCCGGTGTCCACACCGTACTTCACGGCGTGGCCGACAATTTCGTGGCAGTCACGGAACGGCAGGCCCCGGCGCACCAGGTAGTCCGCCAGGTCGGTCGCGGTAGAGAACCCGCGCAGGGCCGCTTCACGCATGATCGCGTGCTTGGGCTTGATCGCCGGAATCATGTCGGCAAAGGCACGCAACGAGTCGCGCAGGGTATCGGCGGCGTCGAAGAGCGGTTCCTTGTCTTCCTGGTTGTCCTTGTTGTAGGCCAATGGTTGGCCTTTCATCAGGGTCAGCAGGCCCATCAGTGCACCAAATACACGGCCGCTCTTGCCACGCACCAACTCTGGCACGTCGGGGTTTTTCTTTTGCGGCATGATCGAGCTGCCGGTGCAGAAGCGGTCCGGCAGGTCTATGAACTGGAATTGCGCGCTGGTCCATAGCACCAGCTCTTCGGAGAAGCGCGACAGATGCATCATCGCGATGCTGGCGGCGGCGCAGAATTCGATGGCGAAGTCCCGGTCCGACACGCCGTCCAGGGAGTTGCCGCCCACGGCGTCAAAGCCCAGCAACTGTGCGGTGTACTCACGGTCAATCGGGTAAGTGGTGCCGGCCAGTGCAGCGCTGCCCAGCGGCATGCGGTTGGCACGCTTGCGGCAATCGACCAGGCGCTCGTAGTCGCGGCTGAGCATTTCGAACCAGGCCAGCAGGTGGTGGCCGAAGGTCACAGGCTGTGCGGTCTGCAGGTGAGTGAAGCCGGGCATGATGGTGTCCGATTCACGCTCGGCCTGCTCCAGCAAACCTTTTTGCAGGCGGGTGATTTCGCCCAGGATCAGGTCGATCTCATCGCGCAGCCACAGGCGGATATCGGTGGCGACCTGATCGTTACGGCTACGGCCAGTGTGCAATTTTTTGCCGGTCACGCCGATGCGATCGGTCAGGCGTGCCTCGATGTTCATGTGCACGTCTTCCAGGTCGACGCGCCAGTCGAACGTCCCTGCCTCGATCTCACCGCGGATGGTGGTCAGGCCGTCGATGATGCTGTCACGCTCGGCGTCGGTCAGCACGCCGACCTTGGCCAGCATCGTGGCGTGGGCGATGGAGCCCATGATGTCGTGGCGGTACAGGCGTTGATCGAAGGTGACGGAGGC
Organism: Pseudomonas sp. FSL W5-0203; assembly: GCF_001896155.1. Taxonomy (NCBI): domain Bacteria; kingdom Pseudomonadati; phylum Pseudomonadota; class Gammaproteobacteria; order Pseudomonadales; family Pseudomonadaceae; genus Pseudomonas; species Pseudomonas sp. FSL W5-0203. The sequence continues at coordinate 8,571 of NZ_MPOR01000007.1, read as the reverse complement.
GGTGAAGCGCGCGACGAAGGCGTCGACGGGTTCACTGAAGCGGCCGCCCCAGGACTGGTTGGTCTTGTCGGTGCTCATGGATTCGCTCGTGATCTGCTTAAAAGAGGCATGAAGGTGTGCCGGCGATCATAACAGGGTTGCTCGTGGAGGCGGTGCTGCGGGTGATCGGCAATTTTATTTGTGTAAGAGATGGCTAAGTGCCTTGCCGCCGACCGCATCCGGGACGAGACTGGGGGCAGGTACTTATTGAAACGATATTTGACGATTGAGCAATGTCGCCTCAGTGAGCGTCTACAGTTGGACTGATAGTGTGTGAATGCACCAAAGTCGGGTGATGCGGTCATAACCAGACTATCCATTAAACAGGGGGGTATTCGGATTGTTTATCAGTGAACCCTACGACGATGCCCGAAGGCAGCGGGTCTTGGGCGCTATTGAACAGGTCCGGGTAAATTTGGGTGCCATTCTCAGGGCACTTTTTGCCGCTCGCGCTAGTCTTAGCGTGGATCGCTGTGACGTCAGTCACCGCACCTGTCTACGCTATCCTTGTGCGAGACTCACGCAGGAATCCAGCGCAATATGAATGTCCTGATCGTTGATGACGAACCCCAAGCCCGCGAGCGACTGAGCCGTCTGGTCAGTGAACTCGAGGGTTATACAGTCCTTGAACCGAGCGCCACCAGCGGCGAAGAGGCGTTGACGCTGATCGACAGCCACAAGCCGGATGTAGTGCTGCTCGATATCCGCATGCCGGGCTTTGATGGCCTGCAGGTCGCCGCCCGCTTGAGCGAACGCGAATCGCCGCCCGCCGTGGTGTTGTGTGCGGCGCAGGATGAGTTTTCTGCACAAGCGCTGGAAGACAGCGGTGTCAGTTTTCTCGTCAAGCCGGCCACTGCCGAAGCCTTGCTCAAAGCCTTGAAAAAAGCCGAGCGTCCCAGCCGCGCCCAACTGGCTGCCTTGACGCAACCGGCTGCGCAAAGTGGTAACGGGCCACGCAGCCATATCAGCGCACGTACCCGCAAGGGCATCGAGCTGATCCCACTCGGCCAGGTGGTTTACTTTATTGCCGATCACAAATACGTGACCTTGCGCCACGAGACCGGTGAAGTGTTGCTTGATGAACCGCTCAAGGCGCTTGAAGACGAGTTTGGCGAGCGTTTCGTGCGCATTCATCGCAACGCGCTGGTCGCCCGTGAACGCATCGAGCGCCTGCAGCGCACGCCCCTGGGGCACTTTCAGCTATTCCTGAAGGGGCTCAATGGCGATGCGTTGATCGTCAGCCGACGCCATGTCGCTGGCGTGCGCAAGATGATGCAGCAGCTTTAGCCCAAGGGTTGCGGCGCGGTCTGCATTCCTTATCCCGGTGCGACGTGGCCAGGGAGGCCCCGCACTTGCTGATTCAAATCAAAGCGTATTTGCCTGAGCTGTTATTATCCGCCGTATCTATTCAGTACGGATTGATCCATGTCCTCTCGCGAAATCCGCATCGCCACCCGTAAAAGCGCCTTGGCCTTGTGGCAGGCCGAATACGTCAAAGCACGCCTTGAACAGGCCCATCCCGGCCTCAAGGTCTCCCTGGTGCCCATGGTCAGTCGCGGCGACAAGCTGCTGGACTCGCCATTGTCGAAAATCGGCGGCAAGGGCCTGTTCGTCAAGGAGTTGGAAACTGCGCTGCTGGACAACGAAGCCGACATCGCCGTGCATTCGATGAAAGACGTGCCCATGGACTTCCCTGAAGGCCTGGGCCTTTTTTGTATCTGCGAGCGCGAAGACCCGCGCGACGCCTTCGTTTCCAACACCTTCGCGTCCCTGGACGAATTGCCGCTGGGCAGTATCGTTGGCACCTCCAGCCTGCGTCGCCAGGCCCAGTTGCTGACGCGGCGTCCCGACCTGCAGATCCGCTTTTTGCGTGGCAACGTCAACACGCGCCTGGCCAAGCTCGACGCCGGCGAATACGACGCGATCATCCTCGCCGCTGCCGGCTTGATCCGCCTGGGCTTTGAAGACCGCATCACCTCGGCCATCAGCGTCGAAGACAGCCTGCCCGCTGGCGGGCAGGGCGCAGTCGGAATCGAATGCCGCACCGCCGACAGCGAAATTCATGCGCTGCTAAAACCTCTCGATCACGCAGACACCGAAGTGCGCGTCACCGCCGAGCGTGCCTTGAACAAACACCTCAACGGTGGCTGCCAGGTGCCCATCGCCTGCTATGCCGTACTCGAGGGTGAGAACCTGTGGCTGCGTGGCCTGGTTGGTGATCCGGACGGCGGTAACCTGCTGACCGCCGAGGTACGTGGGCCGCAACGTGATGCCACGGCCTTGGGGATTCAGGTCGCCGAAGCGTTGCTGGAAAAAGGCGCGGGTACCATTTTGCAAAAAGTCTATGGCGAGGCCGGCCCGCAGTGACCGACTGGCGAGTGCTGCTGACGCGGCCTGCCGAGGAGTCGACGGCCCTGGCGGCGTTATTAGCCCAGAGCGGTATTCACAGCAACTGCCTGCCTTTGCTGGAGACTGAAGCCTTGCCGGTGACCGCAGAGCAACACGCGGTGTTCGGCGCGCTGCCGCGCTATCGCGCCGTCATCGTGGTGAGCAAGCCGGCTGCGCGCCTGGCGTTGCTGCGGTTGGGGGGCAGTGTGCCGCCAATGCCCTGGTTCAGTGTCGGCGCGGCCACGGCCCAGATATTGGCCGATCATGGCCTCAACGTTCACTTTCCCGCCACGGGCGATGACAGCGAGGCCTTGCTTGAACTGCCCGCCTTGCGCGAGGCTATTGCAGCGCCGGGTGCCCGGGTGTTGATCCTGCGCGGCGAGGGCGGGCGTGAGTTGCTGGCAGAGCGTTTACGCGAGCAAGGTGCTAGTGTCGATTACCTGGAATTGTATCGGCGTTTTCTTCCGGTGTATGAGAAGGGCGCGTTGATGCAACGCATCCAGTTGGAACGCTTGAACGGCCTGGTGGTCAGCAGTGGGCAGGGTTTTTTACACCTGCACGCGTTAGCCGGCCCCGATTGGCCAGAGGTGGCACAGCTGCCGTTGTTCGTGCCCAGCCCGCGTGTATATGAAATGGCGCGGGCCGCGGGTGCAGAAAAAGTTGTGGATTGTCGCGGCGCGAGTGCCGCGGCTTTGTTAGTGGCGTTAGGGAGCTATCCCGTTCCCACTCTCTGATACGCAAAGGACGGATACGTGAGCGAAACAGCCTTGCCTAAAGATGAAGCTCAGCCCGCGCTTGATGCGCCGGTCGAGACACCGGTCAGCGCGCCACGCCGTGGCAATGGCCTGGCAGTCGTCGCCTTGCTGTTGGGCGCTGCGGGCGTAGCCGCCGGCGGCTGGGGGATCTGGCAGGTCCGTGCCCTGCAAGCCAGCAGCCAGCACCAACTGGGCCAGGTGCAGACCCTGGATGACCAGTCCCAGAGCCTCAAGCAAGGCCAGCAACAGCTGGCCGCCCGCCTGGCGCAGTTGCCGGGTGCGGATGAGCTGGAAGAGCGTCGCCGCCTGGTCACTCAGTTGCAGGGTGATCAGCAGCGCCTCAACCAGCGTCTGGAAACCGTGTTGGGTGCCAGCCGTAAGGACTGGCGCCTGGCCGAGGCCGAGCATCTGATCCGTCTGGCCAGCTTGCGTTTGTCCGCCTTGCAAGACATCAACAGCGCCCAGTCGCTGGTGCAGGGGGCCGACGAAATTCTTCGCGAGCAGAGCGACCCAGGGGCTTTCGCTGCACGGGAGCAATTGGCCAAGAGCCTGGCCGCGCTGCGCAGCACCGAGCAACCGGACCGTACCGGCCTGTACCTGCAATTGGCTGCCTTGCGTGACCAGGTGGTGCAACTGGCGGCGATTGCCCCGGAGTATCAGCTCACGGAGCCTGCTTCCCAGGGGCGTCCCACCAGCGATACGCAGAACCAGTTGAGCCAGTGGTGGGAGCAGATCTCCCGTTATTTCCGCATCGACTTCAACCCGGATGACAACATCCGTCCCTTGTTGGCAGGCCAAGGCCTGAACCAAGTGCGGCTGGCCTTGAGCCTGGCGCTGGAGCAAGCCCAATGGGCTGCGCTTAACGGCGAGGCGGCGGTGTACAGCCGCTCGTTGGGAGAAGCGCGCAGCGTATTGCAGGACAACTTCAACCAGGACAACCCGCAGAGCAAGGCGATGCTGGCGCGTATTGCCGAGCTTGAGCCCAAGGCGGTGTCGGTGGTCACGCCTGACTTGGCTGCGAGCCTGGCTGCTGTGCAGGCGTACCTTGAACGCCGTCATCAGTCTGCCGACGAAGCCAAGGCTTCGGCTGGCAAACCGGCGACCCAGGAGTAGAGCTGATGAAGCGTTTCTATGTGATCCTGGTGCTCGCGATTGCGCTCGCGCTGGCCCTGGGTGTGGGCATTTCGAAACACACCGGCTACGTGTTGATTACTTATCCTCACCTGCTGCATTACGAATCAAGCCTGTGGGCGACATTGGTGGCGGTGTTCGCCATTGGCCTGGCGATTTACCTGATCCGCGTGTTATGGAGCCTGGTCAGCACATCCGGTGGCGTGGTCAACCCCTGGTCACGACGCAACCGCAGCCGTCGTGTGCAGATCGCTATCGAGCAAGGCCAGATGGACCTCGCCGAGGGCCGCTGGGCCAGCGCCGAACGCCACCTGCACCGCGCCGCCGAAGCAGAGCGCCAACCCCTGCTGTATTACATCGGTGCCGCCCGTGCGGCCAATGAACAGGGCCGTTATGAGGAATCCGACGGCTTGCTGGAGCGTGCGTTGGAACGCCAGCCCCAGGCCGAACTGGCCATTGCACTGAGCCATGCGCAGTTGCAGATGGACCGTGGCGATACGGAAGGCGCACTGGTCACCCTTCAGGCGATGCATGAGCGTCACCCGCACAACGCGCAAGTACTGCGACAGTTGCAACGTCTGCATCAGCAGCGTGGCGATTGGTCGTCTGTGATTCGCCTGCTGCCTGAGCTGCGCAAGGACAAAGTCTTGCCCGCCAATGAGCTGGCCGAGCTGGAGCGTCGCGCCTGGGGTGAGAATCTGAGCCTGGCGGCCCAGCGTGAAGAGCAAGGCGAAGCAGGGTTGCAGTCTCTGGAGCGCGCATGGGAGCAACTGACCGCAGCCCAGCGCCAACAGCCACAACTGGTATTGGCGTATGCCGACCAACTGCGTCGATTGGGCGCAGATGCCAAGGCCGAGGAAGTGCTGCGTGGCGCCCTTAAACGCGGTTATGACAGTCACCTGATCCGGTTGTATGGCCTGCTGCGCGGCAGTGATCCTGCGCGGCAACTGAAGTTTGCCGAAGGCTGGCTCAAGGACCATCCAGGCGATGCCAGCCTGCTGCTGACGCTGGGTCGTCTGTGCCTGCAAAACAGTCTGTGGGGCAAGGCGCGGGATTATCTGGAAAGCAGCCTGCAAGTACAGCGCAATCCCGAAGCCTGCGCCGAATTGGCTCGCCTGCTGGCCCAATTGGGCGATACCGAGCGCAGCAACCAGCTGTTTCAGGAGGGCTTGGGGTTGCTCGACAATCGTCTGCTGTCCTCGCCGCTGCCAGTGCCTGCGCGAGTTTGAAGTAGGAAAGGGTGGATGGGTTGGCTAGGACCGATCTGACACCCAACCCTTCAAACCCTGCAACCCCTCGGCTTAACTGGCTTTGTTACTAATTCCTACTTGTCTTGGCTGATTTTCCTCGGGCCCGTGGCGGGATGTCCTTATGTTTTCGAGGAAAAGTCCGCTCTAGGGCGTATTGAAAGGGGTCGGGCCTTTCCTCTACCGTAGCGACCTATCTCTTGCAGTGCGGATAAACAATGTCTCTGGCCCCTTTACGCTCTTTGTTTTTCCTGGCGTTCATGGCGGGTGCGCTGACGTTGGGCGCGTCTTACTACCTTCAATACGGTGCGCTGCTACGACCTTGTTTTCTATGCCAGGTACAACGCCTGTTCCTCGCGTCTTTTGCCTTGATCAACCTGATTGCCGCGCTTCACAAACCTGGGCGTTCCGGCCTTTGTCTTTATGGGGTGGCGAGCATGGGCTGTGCGTTGCTGGGCGCCATCACCGCAGGCCGGCAAGTCCTGTTGCAGAACAGGCCGGCAAGCCAGGTGGGGGATTGCTGGCCCAGCCTGCAGGACATGCTTGAAAACCTGTCTGTCTGGCAGGCAATGCGCTCGGTGTTCAATGGCACGGTCGATTGCGTTGAAATCAACTGGACGCTGTTTGACTTGAGCCTGCCTGAGTGGAGCCTGCTGTTTTTTGTGGCGATGCTGATCCTGGGGTTCATGCAGGTGTCACGGCTGTTGTTCGGCAGGCATTTGCGCCTCGCAACACCTTGAAAACGAGACTCAGATTGTAGGAGCGGATTAAACACTTGTATGAACATTCTCTCCTGCGTACCTTGAAGCCATAGTCATGCGGGCATAATCTGGCCCGCACGCGTTATCCAAACCGCTTGTCAGACGCGGCCTTGTCCGTCTGCTGCTTCATCCTTGAAGTGTTGCGCAGGTACAGAGCTGCGGCGCCCCAATAGGGAAGAGAGATCATCATGTTGGAAAGTTGTCAGAATGCTCAGGAACGCTGGGGTGGGGTGCACAAGCTGATCGACAGCTGGTTGAAGGCACGTCACGAACTGGTTCGGGCCTTTGATGCTCTCGGCGCCAAGCCCGAAGCGTTGGGCGAGAATCGCAAGCCGTTGCAGGAGTTCTGTGAGGTGTTGGTGGACTACGTGTCTGCCGGCCATTTCGGCGTCTACGAGCAACTGACCAAGGAGGCCGAAGCCTTCGATGATCAGCGTGGCCTGGAGTTGGCCGAGACGCTTTATCCGCGCATCGATGTGATCACTGAAAAGCTGCTGGCGTTCACCGACCTGTGTGATGCCGGGAAATGTGTCGCGGAAAAATTCAAAGAGTTGGGGGCGCTGTTGCATGAGCGTTTCGAGCTGGAAGATTGCTTGATCGAAGTGCTGCACAACGCTCATAAGGAAGAACCCGCCACCCAGGCTTGAAGCTGGTGGCGAGGTAAGAAAAACGGTGCGCATGTCGCACCGTTTTTTTATGGGTCAGTGGCGAGTGCCGATTAGTTCGATCTCGAACACCAGCGGCGTATAGGGGGGGATCAACTCACCTGCGCCGTCTGCGCCATAGGCCTGGGCTGAAGGAATCACCAGACGCCATTTCGCACCCACCGGCATCTGCTGTAATGCACTGCTCCAACCGCTGATCACGCTGTTGAGGCGAAACCATTGCGGTTGCGTACTTTTGTCGAAGACAGTTCCATCAGGCAGTCGGCCCACGTATTTAACCTGCACTTCATCGCTGGCCAACGGCTTGTTGCCAGTGCCGGGTGTCAGCTCGGTGAGCAGGATCCCATCGGCCAACTGACGAACGCCGGCTGCGGCTTTTTCCCTTGAGAGAAATTGCTGCTCGGCAGCGAGTGCTTTTTCGCTTTGAGGTCGTTGGGCGTCGGCGGCGTTCTGCGTTTCGTGCTGCGCGAGGATCTGTTCGATGCGCGCGTTATCCAGCGCCAGTGGCTTGCCTTGGTAGGCTTGCTTGAGTCCGTCGAGCAGGGCCTGTATCTGCAGGTCGGGGACTTCCTGGCGCAACCGTTCGCCAAGGCTTGCGCCCAGGCTATAGGCAAGATCGTGCGGGGTTGCGGCGGTGGTGTTTGACGAGGGTTGCTCGCTTGCATCGGCCACGCAGATCGCCAAGCCGAACACTAGAAAAAGGTAACGCGACATGGGCATTCTCCCGGCGAAAGTGCGACGGATTATGCCAGTGCGAGTGCGTAAAAAGTGGCACGGTTTTCCGTTATATCGATAAGAATTTTCGCACGTTGCAACGCAACGCAAAGGATACTGTCAACATGCCCTAGCGGCGGTAAGAGCAGAGGGCTAGTATGAGCCGCACCCACGTCAGCCAGGAGGTAAACCATGTCGGCCAAACAGAAGCCTGTAAATACCCCGTTGCACTTGCTCCAACAACTTTCGGGCAGCCTGCTCGAACATCTGGAAAGCGCGTGCTCCCAAGCCTTGGCTGATGCAGAAAAGCTGCTCGCCAAACTGGAAAAGCAACGCGGTAAAGCGCAAGAAAAGCTGCACAAATCCCGCACCAAACTGCAAGACGCCGCCACTGCCGGCAAGTCCAAGGCACAAGCCAAAGCCAAAGGCGCGGTCAAAGAACTTGAAGAGCTGCTGGATGCTCTCAAGGATCGCCAAGCCGAAACCCGCAGCTACATTTCCCAACTCAAAAAAGACGCTCAAGAAAGCCTGAAACTGGCCCAAGGTGTTGGCCGTGTGAAGGAAGCCGTAGCTAAAGCACTGGGTGCTCGTACGCCTGCAAAAGTAGCCGCCAAGCCAACTGCTAAAACTGCTGCTGCCAAACCAGCTGCCAAGCCAGCCGCTAAAACCGCTGCTGCCAAACCAGCCGCGAAGCCAGCTGCTAAAACTGCTGTCGCCAAACCAGCTGCCAAGCCAGTCGCTAAAACCGCTGCTGCCAAACCAGCCGCGAAGCCAACTGCTAGAACGGCTGCTGCCAAACCAGCCGCGAAGCCAGCTGCTAAAACTGCTGCTGCCAAACCAGCCGCGAAGCCAGCTGCTAAAACTGCTGCCG